>USCJ01000198.1 GCA_900553215.1 uncultured Collinsella sp. | reverse complement strand
CGGTAAGCCCTTCGGCAGCAAGGAGCCCTACGGCATCGGCCTGCCGCTCGATTCCGACGGCGTCGCCTTTGTCAACGACTTCCTTAAGAAGATCGAGGACGATGGCACCTGGACCGAACTGTGGCAGATCTGCATTGGCGACCGTACGGGCGACACCAATGTTCCCGAGCTACCCGAGATCGGCGCCTAGGCAATACGCCTAGTAACGGCCGCTACGAAACCATATGGAAACGCATGATGCGCTTTATTGCGCTAAACTGTTTCCTCACTGAGTTGTCGGGGCTTCCGTACACACGGGAGCCCCCTTTCCTTATCGGCGGGAGGTCCGCATGAGTCTCTCCGAGCTCTGGTCGCTCTATGGCCAGAACTATATCGACGCGTTGCTAGCAACCTGGGGCATGACACTTGAGTCGTTTGTCATCGCCATGGTGCTGGCCGTCGCCGTCACCGTGATGCGCGTGTCGCCGCTCAAGCCGCTGCGCGTCTTTGGCGACCTGTATGTTCAGGTCTTCCGTAACATCCCCGGCATCGCGCTGCTCATCATCGTCGTCTATGCGCTGCCGCCGCTCAAGGTCGTCCTGCCCTACCGCACCTGCGTTATCGTCGCCACGGTCCTTTTGGGCTCAGCCTTTGGCTCCGAGAACTTTATGAGCGGCATCAACACCGTCGGCGTCGGTCAGGTAGAAGCCGCCCGTTCGCTCGGCATGAGCTTCAACCGTATCCTCGCCAAGATCGTGATTCCGCAGGCGCTGCGCTCGAGCGTGCTGCCCATGACCAACCTCTTTATCGCCGTCATGCTCACCACCGCGCTCGGCAGTCAGGTACCGCTTAAACCGCAGGAGCTCACCGGCGTGGTGAGCTACATCAACACGCGCTCGCTCGGCGGCGTCGCCGCGTTCTTTATCTCGGCGCTTGGCTACCTGGGCACGGCCTTTGTGGTGAGCCACATTGGCAACTACATCGATAAGAAGGTGAGGATCCTCCGATGAGTAAACATTCCTCCCCTGCACTTACCATGCGCGATGCGCTCTACGAGGCTCCCGGCCCCAAGATGCGCGCCAAGATTCGCGTCGGCACCGCCATCTCACTTGTTGCCGTGGCCGCGCTCATCGCTCTGGTACTGCAGCGCTTTTACGTGACCGGCCAGCTTTCGGTCCATTACTGGTACTTCTTTACGCACCTCACCACCTGGAAGTTCCTGCTTGCCGGTTTTGAGGGCACCGTTAAAGTCGCACTCACCGCCGGCGTCATTGCGCTGGTACTGGGCTTAGCCCTTATGCTCGGCCGCACCAGCGACATTAAGCCGCTGCAGCTGGTCTGCCGCGTGCTCACCGATTTCTTCCGTGGCGTGCCGAGCCTTCTGTTCATCTACTTCTTCTTTTTGGTGCTGCCCCAGTACAAGATCGCACTGTCGTCGTTTTGGATGCTCACGCTTCCCGTCGCGCTCGCTGCGGCCGGCGTACTGGCCGAGATCTTCCGTGCCGGCGTCAACGCCGTGCCGCGCGGTCAGGTCGAGGCCGCCCAGGCACTCGGTCTCTCCAAGGCTAAAATCACCTTTAAAATCGTGTTGCCGCAGGCTATTCGATTTATCATTCCGTCGTTGATTTCACAGCTTGTAGTCGTAGTCAAAGACACCACCGTCGCCTACGTGGTGAGCTACCCCGACCTCATGCAAAATGCCCGCGTGCTCATTACCAACTACGACGCCCTCGTGTCGGTCTATCTGGTGATCGCGGTTATCTACATCCTCATCAACGTCGCGATCAACAAGGCCGCTGTCTACGTTTCGCACAAAACCGGCGCGACCATCATCCGCTAACGCTTTACCATTTCGAGTCATAAGGAGCCGAGCACCATGGCACAGAGCACCTCTTCCACCGGCAATCAGCCGCTGATCGAGCTCAGACACGTCGATAAGCACTACGGCGATCTGCACGTCCTCAACGACATCAATCTCTCGGTCGACCGTGGCGAGGTCGTCGTCGTGATCGGTCCCTCGGGCTCGGGCAAGTCGACCATGTGCCGCACCATCAACCGCTTGGAGACCGTCGACTCGGGCGAGATTCTCATCGAGGGCGAGCCCCTGCCGCAGGAAGGCAAGGATCTTGCCCGCATGCGCGCCGAGCTGGGCATGGTGTTTCAGCAGTTCAACCTATTCGCACATATGACGGTGCTGCAGAACGTCATGCTGGGACCGGTCGACGTGCTGGGCGTCTCCAAGGACGAGGCCCGCGAGCGCGCCATGGACCTGCTGAGCCGCGTAGGCGTTGCCGAGCAGGCCGATAAGGTGCCCGCACAGCTTTCGGGCGGCCAGCAGCAGCGCGTGGCCATTGCCCGCTCGCTCGCCATGCAGCCCAAGGCCATGCTCTTCGACGAGCCCACGAGTGCCCTTGACCCCGAGATGATCAACGAGGTGCTCGAGGTCATGGTCCGCCTGGCCCAGCAGGGCATGACGATGATCGTCATTACGCACGAGATGAACTTCGCCCGCCGCGTTGCCGACCGCGTCGTGTTTATGGCAGACGGTCAGATCGTGGAAACCGGCACGCCCGACGAGTTCTTTAACCATCCCCAGACCAAGCGCGCCCAAGACTTCCTCAACTCCATCAAGGGGCACTAACCCAATTACCACGCGGGGCAAATTCATCAGAAGCAGTTTGTCCCGCGCCGCCCCTGCGCCATGTCCACCCGGATTCGAAAGCCACGCCCATGATCGGAACCCGCACCTCATCGTCCTACACCCCGCACGTCGACGTCAATCCCGCCGACCGCCCGCTCATCCTGGTAGCACCACGCTGGGAAGAAGCGAAACCCTATTTGAGCGAGACGCTCTCCCCCAACGAGGAAATCGCAAGTGTCTTTGTCGATGCCATTCTTGCCGCCGGTGGCCTGCCGCTGCAGATGTCTATTACCGAAGACGTCGATGTCATCCGTCATTACGTGGAAATCGCTGACGGTATCGCTATTCCCGGCGGCCCGGACGTCAACCCCAAACGCTGGGGCGACGAGCGTCCTTACGACCCCACGCTGTGCTGTGAAATTCGTGACCGCTTTGAGTTTAAGCTGGTTAACGAGGTGCTTCGCGCCAAGAAGCCGCTCTTTACCACCTGCCGCGGCACGCAGTTGCTCAATGTCGCCACTGGCGGCACCCTGTGCATGGACGTGCCGAGCCTGGGCGCTCGCGAGGGCCGCACGCAGTGGCGCCATACCCACGTGCTCAACGACCCCGTGCATCCCGTCGAGGTCGTGCCGGGCTCGCTGCTGGAGCGCGCGGTTGGCGGGCACAGGCTGATCCAGACCAACTCTGCACATCACTGCTGCGTCGATCGTCTGGGTAAAAGCACGCGCTTGGTCGCCAAGGCAACCGACGGCGTTCCCGAGTGCATCGAGGTCGAAGGCCAGCCTTTCTGCCTGGGCGTGCAATGGCATCCCGAATACACCTGGCAGACGCTCGAGACCGACTTTAACCTGTGGAAGTCGTTTGTCGAGGCAGCGACCAAGGTAAAGCAGGCCCGCTAGCTCGCAAGCTACACAAGTTAAAGCCTCCTAAGCCAG
>USCJ01000197.1 GCA_900553215.1 uncultured Collinsella sp. | reverse complement strand
TTGTTGACGAGGAGACCTTTAAGGACGACTCCGCCACGAGCTTTACCAACCAGCTCACCAAGGCCAAGGAGGCCGGCGCCACGCTCATCTTTGCGCCGATCTACTACACGCCGGCGTCCGTTTTGCTCAAGAACGCCAAGGACATGGGATACGACATGACCCTCATGGGTACCGACGGCATGGACGGCCTGCTCTCCGTTGAGGGCTTCGACACCTCCCTTGCCGAGGGCGTGCTGCTCATGACCCCGTTCTCTGCCGACGATGAGAAGAACGCCGACTTCGTCAAGGCATATAAGGACGCCTACGACGAGACGCCCAACCAGTTTGCCGCCGATGCCTATGACTGCGTCCATGCGATTGTCGAGGCTATCGATAAGGCAGACATCGATATTACGGCCGACGGCGCCGACATTGCCGGCGATCTTGCCAAGGCCATGCGCAAGATCAAGATCGAGGGCCTGACGGGCGAGCTCACGTGGAACGACGAGGGCCAAGTCGAGAAGCCCGCTACAGCCTATGTGATCCAGGACGGCAAGTACATCGCCGCCTAAGTGCGTATAAAGCGCTACCGGTGAGGCCGTTTTAATCAGGACAGGGAAGCTTGTAACAGAATGGAAACATTACTTTCACACAATAAAGTGGCTAAACTGCATAAACCAATAGAAATACGCATAATTATGGATAAACGGACAAAACAAAAGAAAAGTTGAAATAATCGCCACTTTTCTCAACTAAAGCGTCTACTATTTTGCGAACGCCGAACACGGCGAAGGATGGCCTGTCGGGTAACCAAAACCCGACGAGATTTGAGAGGAGAGCCGCATGTCGAGCCTCACCGGTAAGTCATTAAACCCTGTTATGAATCGCAGGAGCGTTATCGCGAGCGCAGCAGGTCTGGGGGCGATGTCCATTCTAGCTGGTTGCTCCTCCAACGGCGGCGACAGCGGTTCCGCTTCGAGCGACGCTTCGTTTAAGATCGGCACCATCGGCCCGCTGACCGGCGCTAACGCGTCCTACGGCAAGTCCGTTACCCAGGGCGTCGAGCTTGGCTGCAAGGATTTCTCGACCAAGGAGCTGCCGCTTGCCAGCAAGGCCGAGGATGATCAGGCCGACGGTGAGAAGGCCGTCAACGCCTTTAATACTCTGCTCGACTGGGGCATGCAGGCCCTCGTCGGCCCGACCACCACGGGTGCGTCGGTTGCCGTTGCCGCCGAGTGTGGTAACGACCCCAAGACGTTCATGATCACCCCGTCCGCGTCCTCCGAGGACGTCACCGACGGCAAGGATTGCGTCTTCCAGGTTTGCTTTACCGACCCCAACCAGGGTGTCAACGCTGCCAAGTTCCTGGCGCAGAAGTATGCGGACGAGAAGTTCGTGCTGTTCTATAACTCTGGCGACGCCTATTCTTCGGGCATCGCGGATTCCTTTAAGGCCCAGGCCGCTGAGTCCAAGCTCGAGGTTGTTGACGAGGAGACCTTTAAGGACGACTCCGCCACGAGCTTTACCAACCAGCTGACCAAGGCCAAGCAGGCCGGTGCCACCATGATCTTTGCGCCGATCTACTACACGCCGGCGTCCGTCCTGCTCAAGAACGCCAAGGACATGGGCTACGACGTCAAGATGATGGGCTGCGACGGCATGGACGGCATCCTGGGCGTTGAGGGCTTCGACACCTCTCTTGCCGAGGGTCTGCTGCTCATGACCCCGTTCTCCGCCGACGACGAGAAGAACGCCGACTTCGTCAACGCTTACAAGGATAAGTACGGCGATACTCCCGACCAGTTTGCCGCCGACGCCTACGACGGCGTGCACGCGGTGGCCGAGGCCCTCAAAGAGGCCGGTCTTGGTGTCGACGCCGACCCGACCGAGGTCGCTGATAAACTGTCCAAGGCTATGCTCAAGATTACCGTTGACGGTCTGACCGGCAAGCTTACCTGGAACGATAAGGGCCAGGTCCAGAAGGAGCCCACGGCGTACGTCATCACCGACGGCAAGTACGTACAGGCCTAATAAGCCGCCTTACATAGAGCGGTTTTGATCCCAGGCAGGGGAGGTTTTGGCCTTCCCTGCTTGCTTGGTATCTAGGGACAGTGTAACGTCCCTGTTTCATACATTAACTGGAAACCTATTCGAAAGGGGGATGTGGAACATGACGGTCTTTATCCAATACCTGGTCAACGGCCTGTCCATGGGCAGCGTCTACGCCATCATCGCGTTGGGCTACACCATGGTCTACGGTATCGCCAAGATGCTCAACTTCGCTCACGGCGACGTCATCATGGTCGGTGCCTATGTCTCGTTCTGTGCCACGTCGTATCTCGGCCTCCCGGGCTGGGCATCTGTAATTCTCTCTTGCGTTGTCTGCACGGTTCTCGGTGTTCTCATTGAGGGTCTGGCCTATAAGCCGCTGCGCCAAGCAGGCCCGCTGGCCGTTTTGATCACGGCCATCGGCGTGTCCTACTTCCTGCAGAATGCCGCGCAGCTTCTGTGGGGCGCCACGCCCAAGAACTTCACTTCGCTCGTCACCTTCCCGGTGCCGGAGTTCTTGGCCAAGTTTAACGTGAGCGCCGTATCGCTCGTCACCATCGTCGCCTGCCTGGTTATCATGGCCGGCCTGATGTTCTTTACAGGTAAGACCAAGATGGGCAAGGCAATGCGTGCCGTGTCCGAGGACAAAGCCGCCGCTCAGCTCATGGGCATCAACGTCAACCGCACCATCTCGATGACGTTTGCTATCGGCTCCGCCCTTGCTGCCATCGCCGGTGTGCTCCTGTGCTCCTACTCGCCGGTCCTGCAGCCCACCACGGGCGCCATGCCTGGCATCAAGGCCTTCGACGCTGCCGTTTTCGGCGGCATCGGCTCCATCCCCGGTGCCTTTGTCGGTGGCATTCTCATCGGCATCATCGAGGCGATGGCGCAGGCCTACATTTCCACGAGCCTTGCCAACTCCATCGTCTTTGGTGTTTTGATCATCGTCCTGCTCGTCAAGCCTGCCGGCCTCTTGGGCAAGTACGTCCCCGAGAAGGTGTAGGTGAGCGTTATGAAGTTTCTTAAAGACAAGCAGACGCGTCACGACTTTGTTACGTACGCCATGTGCCTTGTGGCGTTCGCCATCGTGTTCTTTATGCAGTCCAACCACATGATTCCGCGCATGATCGCCGGTCAGCTGGTTCCCATCACGGCCTATATCGTCATGGCCATCTCCCTCAACCTCGTCGTCGGCATCGCGGGCGACTTGTCGCTGGGCCACGCGGGCTTTATGAGCGTCGGCGCCTACACGGGCATCGTCACCGCGGTCGCCCTCGAGAGCGCCGTTCCCTCCGATCCGGTGCGCCTTATCATCAGCATCGTGGTCGGTGCTATCGCCGCTGCCATCTTGGGCTTCTTGATCGGCATCCCGGTCCTGCGCCTGAGCGGCGACTATCTGGCCATCGTGACCCTGGCTTTTGGCGAGATCATCAAAGAGATCGTTACTTGCCTTATCGTGGGCGTCGACTCCCGCGGCCTGCACGTGATCTTTAACATCACGGGTAACTCCACGATCGACGACCTGCACC
>USCJ01000196.1 GCA_900553215.1 uncultured Collinsella sp. | reverse complement strand
GGCGGGCGAGGTCGAAGGACCGAGCGGACGCTTCGCCGGCGCAGATGAGGTTGGTTGTGGCCTCTTGCACACCGAGCGCCTGGTCGAGGGGCATGGGCTTGCGGCAAATCGGCAAAACCAAGTCGATACCCTGCTCGTACACCGCATCCAGGTTGTCGGCACGACCGCCCACGACAGCGGCCACCGGCTTGCCATATCGCTTGGCGCGGCGGGCCACACCCACCGGCGCTTTGCCGGCGGCGGATTGTTCGTCCATATTGCCCTCGCCCGTTATGACCAGGTCGACATCGCGCACGCGCTCGTCAAACCCAATCAGATCGAGCACTGTCTCCACACCCGAGCGCAGCTCGGCACCAAGCGCCAGCAACGCCGCGCCCAAGCCACCTGCCGCGCCAGCGCCAGGCACGCCGAGCACCGAGCCAAATGTCCGTGCACCCTCGGGCACGCGCAGCCACCCTTGAGCCCGCGCCCTGGCAATCGCCGTATCGAGCAGGCGACCATAGCCGACCATCCAGCTGTCGTACTTGCCCAGGGCCTCGGCATCCCCCGTCGGCAGGCCCTTCTGCCTACCGAACACCGCTAGGGCGCCCCGGCGTCCCACGAGCGGATTCTCGACATCGGAAAGCACGACGACGTGCGCGCCATTCAGCGCCCGAAGCGCGGGTGCCAAATCGATACTCACCACGTGTTCGAGACCCGCGAGACCGGGAGCGATATCGCGGCCGTGCTCATCGACAAGGCGCGCGCCCAGCGTCTGCAGCATGCCGGCGCCGCCGTCGTTGGTGGCGCTGCCGCCCAAGCCAATATAGATAGTCTTTGCACCCGCGCGAACCGCATGAAGCATCAGTTCGCCCACGCCATAGGTCGAAGCCGCAAGCGCCGACGACTCCGTGCAAGGCGAGTACCCAATGCCTGCGGCTTCGGCCATCTCAATAACAGCCGACTCGTGCTCGCCGTCCACCAGTATCCGGGCGGACACGCGGTCGCCCAAGGGCCCTGCAACCTCGCAGGTCACAATCTCACCGCCGCACGCGGCAACGGCATCGAGCGTTCCCTCACCACCATCTGCCAGCGGCAACGTGGCCACCTGGGCATCGGACCACACACGGCGCACGCCTTCGGCAACCGCCGCCTCCGCCTGCGCGCTCGAAACGCTACCCTTAAAGGAGTCGATCGCCAACAGCACACGGCGGGGCCGGCGGCACGCGGCACCAAAATCGACCACCTCAACGGCGATTTCTTCGGCACACGCGAGCGCCTCGGCATGAGCGGCATGTGCCTCAAGATCGGCCCCACAACCGCAGACAGCACCATCGGCACCACGCAGCCCACAAAAATAGCCGCTCAACACCTCACGACACTCGTCTGCCAGCACGTCGGCGGTCACATTAAACCGATGATTCAGGCGCGAATCGGCATTCAGGTCATATAGCGAACCCAGCGCGCCCGCCTTGGCATCAGCCGCGCCATACACGCAGCGCCCGACGCGCGCGTTGACCATAAGCCCCGCACACATGCAGCAGGGCTCGAGCGTCACGTAGACCGTGCAATCGGAAAGGCGCCAGCGGCCAAGCGCGTGGGCAGCGGCACACAGGGCCGCGAACTCTGCGTGCGCCGAAGGGTCCTGGTCGAGCTCGCGACGATTATGCGCCCGCGCGACGATCTCACCCGCGCGCACCACCACAGCGCCAATGGGCACTTCGCCCACCGCAGCAGCGGTGCGAGCCTCCGCCAACGCCTCGCGCATGAACTTCTCGTCGATTTCGGTGATCGTCATCGTTCGCCTTCCCTGTTGCAAATTCAAAACGATGCTATCATTACGACTCACGGAGAGATGGCAGAGCGGTTGAATGCGGCGGTCTTGAAAACCGTTGAGCGCGAGAGCGTTCCGGGGGTTCGAATCCCCCTCTCTCCGCCACTTTTAGTGATGCACCGGCGTCATGGTCCGCTCAAACAGCGCATCGACCACGTCGGCCATCTCGGGTCGACGCTCAAGATCGTGGCCCGATTCCCACCATATCGTGAAAAGTCGAATAATACCGCCGGCGACAAACTCAGACGTTGTCTCGAGTGACACGGGGGCCAGGGCATCCTCGGCAAGCACGTTCATCACACGCTCGCGGATGGAGCGGGCAATACGGTCGCAAATAACGTTGGTCAACATGCCCGACATGCTGCTTGCCAAAATGTTATCCATGAGCTGCTCGTGCGCCAGAATCAAATCCATGGCATCGTCCAAAATCGCGTGCCGAAGCGCGCGCACGTCCTCGGCAGACACTGCGCCGGCCTCATCGGGCTGTTTTTGCGGCAAGCCCGACATGAGCTCATCGATATAAAAGGCAAAGTAATCGTTCTTGTCGCGAAAGTGCTTGTAGAACGTCGTGCGGCGAATCATGGCGCGGTCGCACAGCATGGCAACCGTCGGGTCCTCAAAACGATGCTCCTCGAGAAGCTCGGTAAAGGCATCGAACAGGGCGCGGTAGGTTTTCTTGATGCGAAGGTCCACTGGTATCGCCATCCTCAGGGCAAAGACAACACTCATCAATCTGTCGCATATCTTACACCTGTACCTCGCGCGCTTTGCCCCGGTGCCAACCCCACCGAAAACATAACGCTTACCGGAAAGTTCGGCACGGCAAAACGTTGCGGGTATACTAGTAGCGTTATACCAACGGCAGCTGGCGCATGCCGCCGCGGCCATTCGAAACGGAGACATCATGATTACCGTCATCATCGGCATCGTTGTTGTCATTATGATTGTCTGCGCCATCGCCGGCATCTACAACAACATGGTCACCAAGCGTAACCGCATCGATAACGCCTGGCAGAACATCGATACGCAGCTGCAGCGCCGCAACGACCTGATCCCCAACCTGGTCGAGACCGTCAAGGGCTACGCCAAGCACGAGCAAGAGACGCTCTCCGCCGTGATCAGCGCGCGTAACACCGCCGTCAAGGCCACCACGCCCGAGGCCAAGATGGAAGCCGACAACGTGCTGACCGGTGCGCTGCGCCAGCTCTTCGCCGTGGCCGAGGCCTACCCCGATCTGAAGGCAAACACCAACTTTACGCAGCTGCAGGCATCGCTCGAGGATACCGAGAACAAGATTAGCTATGCACGCCAGAGCTACAACGATTGCGTGCTCAGCTACAACAACGCCATTCAGACGTTCCCGGCTGTCATCTTTGCCGGTATCTTCCAGTTTAAGGAGCGCCAGGGCTTCGAGGCAGCTGAGGCCGCCCGCCAGGCCCCGACCGTCAAGTTCTAGTAGTTTGGCAGCGCATCCTAAATCGGCTATATGCATAAACCGCCCCGTCGAATGCATACTTCGACGGGGCGGTTTCCTTTTTCGCGAAAGTCCCCCTCTAAGCGCCGTGCATTTTTGGGAGTATTCAACATAACCAAGAGCATCGGGCGCCATGACGAAGGCCAAAGACCGCGAATATCCCTGCAAATCAAGTGCTGTCGGCCCATAACCCCGCCCATCATTCGTAGAAAACATCGAGAAATCCCGATTTTTTGCCCGAGGTCGGTATGCAGGGGCCTTCGGTTGCAGAATACTCGCAAAAATGCACGTC
>USCJ01000195.1 GCA_900553215.1 uncultured Collinsella sp. | reverse complement strand
GGATAAGCGAGCTCACCTGCGGGGCAATAAGGCCCGCGACGCCTCCCGCCAACAGCAGCGAGTTGAGGCCGATGACCTCTCTAAACGATGCGTCCATGCGCTCCTCGAGCCCAAGCGCCAGACGGCGCAGCACCACGAGCGAGGAAAGGTCGCCGTCGGTGAGCGTGATGTCGGCGACCTCTTTGGCGATCGCGGTACCCGAGCCCATGGCCACGCCCACGTTGGCGGCCGAAAGCGCCGGCGAGTCGTTGACGCCGTCGCCCACCATGACCACGCGGCGCCCGGCCGCGCGCATCTGCTCGATCACGGTGTGCTTGTCCTCGGGCAAGAGGTCGGCGCGGAACTCATCGATCCCCGCCTTCCCCGCGATACGCGCGGCGGCGTTGGCGTTGTCGCCCGTGAGCATCACGATATGCTCAAAGCCCAGCGCGCGGAGCTGTGCCAGCGCCTCGGGCGCGCCCGGCTTGAGCGGGTCCTGGATGCCGATCGCGCCCTTGAGCACGCCATCGACCGCCAGGTAGAGCTTCGAGAGGCCGTCGAGCTTCTCCTCGATCAGCGCCCGCACACCGTCGTCGATCGTGACGCCCTCGTCCTCGACCACAAAATGCTCGGAGCCGATCACGCAGCGCTTGTCATCGAGCGAGCTCGCAATACCATGCGCCACCAGGTACTCGACCTCGGCATGGCGCTCGCGGTGCTCGAGCCCGGCCTCGGCAGCCGCATTGACCACGGCGCGCGCCACCGGGTGCGGAAAGTGCTCCTCAAGGCAGGCCGAGAAGCGCAGCACCTGCGTGCGGTCCCAACCGTCAAACGAAAGCACATCCGCCACCTGCGGAGCGGCGGCAGTCAGGGTGCCCGTCTTGTCGAAGACGATGGTGTCGGCCGTGGCGAAGGCCTCAAAATGCTTGGAGCCCTTGACGGTGAAGCCCTCGCGCGCGCTCTGGCTCATGGCCGTGAGCACGCTGATGGCGCCCGTGAGCTTGAGCGCGCAGGAGTAGTCGACCATGAGCGCGGCACTTGTGCGCACCAGGCTGCGCGTCTTGAGGTAGACGCCCGCGGCGAGCAGGAAGTTCCATGGCACGAAGGCGTCGGCCATATGCTCACGGCGGCTGAGCGACTCGGCTTTTAAGACCTCGGACTGCTCGACCAGGCTCACGATCGAGCGCAGCTTGGTGTCGGTCGCGGCAGCACGCACGCGCACGTAGGCCTCGCCGTCCTCCACGGCCGTGCCGGCAAAGACGTCGTCGCCCACGCTGCGCTCGATAGCCAGCGGCTCGCCGGTGAGCGTGGACTGGTTGACCATGGCGCAACCCCACTCGACGGTGCCGTCGACGGGGATGGGCATGCCGGTGCGCACCACGATGAGGTCGCCGGCGACAAGGCTCGATGCCTGGACGCGGCGCTCCTCCGCCCCGCGCAGCGTCGGGTCGCCGCAGGGGATGAGCTGCGCGTAGTCGGGCACGTCGAGCAGCGAGTAAATGAGCTGGTTTTGCGATTGCGCGCGGGTGTAGTCCTCAAGGAGCTCACCCAGGTTGAGCAAAAGCATCGTGCTGGCGGCGGTGCGCCAGTCGCGCTTGAGGAAGGAGATTCCGATGGCTGCGGCGTCGAGCACGGGCACGTCGAGGCGCGCGCCGGCAAGAGACGCGAGCGCGGCCTTGAGAAAGCCGCGATAGCTCCAGACGGTATAGATCGTGGAGAGCGGCGCCGGCAGGAACCAGCGGCGGGCTAAATGTCCGCCGAGGAGCGTGGCGATATCCATGAGCAGGCTGTTGGTGCGCGGCGCAAGCGCGACGGTGCAGTCGCGACGGGCCTCGTCCACGGCCGCGCGGTCGATATCGGCGATGACGGCGAGCGCCTGGGCGCGG
Organism: uncultured Collinsella sp.; assembly: GCA_900553215.1. Classification (GTDB taxonomy): domain Bacteria; phylum Actinomycetota; class Coriobacteriia; order Coriobacteriales; family Coriobacteriaceae; genus Collinsella. The sequence continues at coordinate 1,819 of USCJ01000195.1, read as the reverse complement.
GCGGCGGGTTCAAACTCGACGGCGAGCGAGCCCATGCGCGGATAGACCGTCGCTTTTTGGATGACGGGATGCTGGCGGAGGGCGCGCGTGAGGGCGTCGATGTCCGCCTCGGGCACGCGACCGACGAGCTTAACGCGCACGCGGCCGGGGACCTCGTGTTGGATGGTGTAGTTCATGCGTGAAGGCCTCTCTTGGTATGGGGCGTCAAACGTGCGCCCCAAAGAGCAGCAGCTGCGTCGCTTGGGGGCGATCGCAGCTGCTTAGAGTCGTTGAGACAAGCGTTGGGCGCGAGGTCTACTCGGCCTTGCCGCCCTCGACGACCTCCACGTCAACGGGGTTGTTGAGGTACTCGGCCTCGGCAACAATGTCGTCGACCTGGGCCTTGGCCTGCTCGACGATATCCTGGTAGCCGGCCTTGACGCGCATGCCGGCAGCAACGGTAGCCACGGCGGCACGCTTGACGGTGTCGGACGCGAGGGCCTTGGGAACAAGGACGCCCAGGACGGCGCCGGCGGCAACGAGCAGGGAGTGAGTCTTGGAAATGCTGACCATGGATGATCCTTTCGGACGTGCGGATAGAAAGGTAATTAGTTCAGACTAACATTCTTTGAGTAGACGAGGATGCAAAGTCACCGTACGGCAACCCCGAACGCGCGTCTTTTTGCGTTGTGCTGCTGAACTGGGGTTCAATCTACCCCGCAAGTGCGGAGGTAGGCCATGGTAACTCGCGTTATGCACATCTCAACCATAGTTGCGCACATGCAACCGTTAGCGATGGCTAACCGCAGGATTGCTGGCCGGTCCAAGGGCCGGCGGTTGACCTGCCCATTCTCGCGAGCGGAGGGCTAGACTTTACAGCACCCGAACAGCCGCTTTGGAGGAATACATGTTCGACGTTGTGCAACACAAACAAGCCGCCCGCGTCAAAGCGCTTGCCCGGCGCGACGGCATCCCGCAGGCTCTCCGTGAGCAAAAGTCGGCCTCGATATCCTCCCAGCTCGCAGCAAAACTCGACCGACTGCTCGGCAGCCGTCAAGGCGACCCAGTGACCGTGGTAACGTATGCGGCGATGGGATCCGAGCCCAATCCCTCTGCATTTGCCAGCTACGCCGAACGGCGCGGCTGTCGCGTCGTGTACCCCTGTATGCTCGCGGCAGCCGAAGCCGCTGCGTGCGGCCAGCACATATGCATGAGGACCGTCGCTGCCGGCGACGTCGACACGACCCCGTTTATCGCCCACCCCACGCGGGCCTTCGCGGCCGAGGACATCGACGGCGACCGCTTCCCCATCGTGCCTGCTGAAGCTCTCGACATGATCGTCGTGCCGCTCGTGGCCTTCGACCTCACCGGCGCACGGCTGGGCTACGGCGGCGGCTGCTACGACCGCTACCTGCCCACACTTCGTCCCGACTGCCAAGTCATCGGCATCGCCTTTGACGAGCAATGCATCGACCACGTCCCCACCGACGCCCACGACCTGCCGCTGCCCAACATCGTCAGTGCCTAAATGCCAGCGTCCCTCCCGACAGCCTAGTGCTCCTCGCCGGCGCGGGCCAGGTCGTAGGGCGTGGTCTGGTAGACGTAGTAGTTGAGCCAGTTGGTGTAGAACAGCTGAGCCTGGCTGCGCCAGACGTTGCGCGGCTCGGCGGTGGGGTCGTCGCTCGGGAAGTAATGCGCCGGCACCTGGGGGTTAAGCCCACGCTTCACGTCGCGCTCGTACTCCAGGCGCAGCGTGTCGGTATCGTACTCGGGGTGGCCAAATACAAAGAAGCGGCGGCTGTCGGTCGACTTGACGATGTACAGGCCCACCTCGTCGGAT
>USCJ01000194.1 GCA_900553215.1 uncultured Collinsella sp. | reverse complement strand
CGACAGCGAAAACCCGCCAGAGCGAGCAAGGTGCCTTGAAACGAGGCGGCATTGATCTTTTGATCATGCCGCCGAAGTTGAAAGGCAGATTGCCGCTCTGGCGGGTTTGCAGCGTCAACTGGGTACGCGGTTTGGTAAAACCGCGTAACTACAAAGCCCGCGTAACCCTAATAATTGGCTTCGTAGCCGTTGCCGTCGCCGGTGGGCTCTTCGTAGTAGTCCGAATCGCTCGAATCGCTTGAGTCATCGGAATCGTCAGAGCTGACCGATGAGGTTGCGGTACCGTTTGCGTAGTCGTCAGACGTGTTGTTGCTGAGGTCACCGATCGTGGAGCTGGAGCCGTCGGAAAGACCCATGGTGTTGGGACCCTTGGGATCCTTGCCGGCATCGACGCGCTCCATCATTTCCTTGAGCTCGTCCTCGTAGACAAAGACGTAGCTCACACCGTCGATCATGGTGCTGTCGTCGGCGTACGAGGGCAGGTTGGCCGAGTAGATTCCGTCGACATCCATACCGCGCATGGCATTGACCGTAGCCACGATATCCTGAACGCTCATATCGGTTACGAGCATATCGGACAGCGAATTAACCAGGCCAAAGATCTTCGTGGCATCGAAGTTATTGAGAATCTGGTTGGCAAGGGCGCCAAGCACCTGACGCTGGTGGCGCATGCGCGTGTAATCGCCGTCGGCATAGGTGTAGCGGCAGCGGGCATAGGTAAGGGCGGTGGCACCGTCCATATGCTGCTGGCCAGCGGTAATCTTAATATCCAGGTGCTCGGGGTCGTCAACATCATCGGTTGCGTTAATGTCGATACCGCCAACCGAATCAATCAGCGCCTGCATACCGTCGAAGCTGACCTCGGCATAGTGGGAAATCTGAACACCGCACAGCTCGTTGACCGCCTCGACCATGGCCTCGGCGCCGCCAACGGTATGGCAGGCGTTGATCTTCATGGTCTCGCCCTTGTACTCGACCTTGGTGTCGCGCGGAACGGAAATGAGCGTCGCCTGCTTTTGCGTGGGGTCGATGCGTGCCAGGATAATCGAGTCGGCACGATACGTATCCTCGCCCGGACGGCCGTCGGTGCCAAGAAGCAGCACGTAGAACGGATCCTTTGCCTCATCGGTGTCGACCAGAACCCGACGCAGATTGTCGGTAATGACATTAGAATCGCCGAGCTTGCCCATAATGGTGGCAAACCACAGGCCGGCAGCGGTAGTGGCACTCAGCAGCACGCCAAGCACGACAATGAGCGCGACGTGACGAATCGTGTGGCTACGACGACGTTGGCGAGCTCGCTCGGAATAGCGAGCCACGTTATCGCGACTGTAGATCTTGGCCTGCGCACCAGTTGAGGGTCTTCGGGTGGTGGTATCCGCGAGGGGCTTTTTATTAAACATAGGCAACCTGTATTAGTAGATGACGGGATCGGGGACGGTAGCATGCTCGACATGCGCGCCGAGCGCCTGCAGCTTTTCGACAAACTGCTCGTAGCCGCGCTTGATGTGATGGATAGCCGAAACCTCGGTCGTCCCGTCGGCGATCAAGCCCGCTACGACGAGGGCCGCTCCGCCACGCAGATCGGGCGAGGTAACCTGTGCACCCGAGAAGCCCTTGACGCCATGAATCATGGCATGATGGCTCTCGATACGAATGTCGGCACCCATGCGTACCAGCTCAGAGGCAAACATAAAGCGATTCTCGAAGATGTTCTCGGTGATAACGGAGCTACCATCGGCAAGGGCGGAGAGTACCATAATCTGCGCCTGCATGTCCGTCGGGAAGCCGGGGAACGGAAGCGTCTGGATGTCGACCGGCTTGATACGCTCGGCACGGTTCACATGGACGCCATCCTCGACGCGCTCGCAGTCGATACCCATGAGCTCCATCTTCTTGAGCACCATGCCCAAGTGAATGGGGCAAAAGCCCGTGACATCGACACCGCGATCGTCGGCCATCAACGCACCGGCAACGATAAAGGTACCGGCCTCGATGCGGTCGCCCACCACGCGATGGGTAACGGGATGGAGCTCTTCCACGCCTTCGATAGTCACGACGGGCGTACCGGCGCCTACAATCTTGGCGCCCATCTCGTTGAGCATGTTAGCGAGATCGACAATCTCGGGCTCGCGGGCGGCATTGTCGATAACCGTGGTGCCCTGTGCGCGCACAGAGGCCATGATGAGATTCTCGGTCGCACCGACGCTGGCGAACTCGAGCGTGACGGTGGTACCGCGCAGACCTTGGGGCGCATTAGCGTTGATGTAACCGTGGGCGGTATCGAACTCAACGCCCAGGGCCTCAAGACCAAGAATGTGCATATCGATCTTACGAGCACCCAGGTTGCAGCCGCCCGGCATGGCAATTTTGGCGCGATGGAAGCGGCCCAGCAGGGGCCCCATGACGGCGGTGGAAGCGCGCATCTTGGCAACGAGCTCGTAGGGGGCCTCCCATGAATCGACCTGAGAGGTATCAATCTCGAGCGTGTGCTCGTCGAGAACATCGATCGTAGCGCCCATGCCCTTGAGCACCTTGCCCATCACGTGGACATCGGAAATATCGGGCACGTTCTGCAGCGTCGTCTTGCCCGGCGCCAGAAGCGTTGCCGCCATGAGTTTGAGCGCGGAGTTCTTGGCGCCCGAGACGGGCACGGAGCCTCCGATGGCGTGGCCACCCTCAACGCGGATAATATCCAAGGTCTACCCTTTCAAAAAGCATGCCCGGGGTGGCTGGGCCATCCCGGGCATGATGTGTTCGCAAATGGTCGAACGCTAAATCGTTTGACTATTGGGCAAGCTTGAGCTTACACCATGCGATTTCATTATAGAGGTAGGCGCGGCGTGCATCATCCTCCGACAAATTACCCAGCTTCTCTTCAAAACCTTGAATATCAGCTTTAAGCTTGTCGGCATCGACGGTCGCCAAATCGCAAGCGCGCTCGGCGAGAACGGTCACGACATCGTCCGCAACCTGGGCATAGCCGCCGGCCACGGCAAACGTGTGGTCGACAGTGCCCATGGCCTTATCGGAAACGCGAACGTAACCGCGGTCGATCGTGCAGATCTCGCTGGAGTGAGCAGGCAGAACACCAAACTCGCCATCCGTGGACGGAATCGACACAAACGCAGCGTCGCCCTCATAGGCGCAGCTCACGGGGCACACGATGCGGATACGCATAACCTACTTCTCCCCCATCTTGCGGGCGCGCTCGCGCACGTCCTCAATCGTGGAAGCATAGCGGAAAGCCTGCTCGGGCAGGTCATCGGCCTTGCCGTCGACAATCTCGGCGAAAGAGCGGACGGTATCCTCGACGCGGACGTAGACACCGGGGTTACCGGTGAACTTCTCGGCGACGTGGAAGGACTGCGAGAGGAACTGCTGAATCTTACGAGCACGGTTGACCGTAAGGCGCTGCTCCTCGGACAGCTCGTCCATACCCAGAATGGCGATGATGTCCTGAAGGTCGGAGTACTCCTGCAGGAGCTCCTGGACCTTAACGGCAACACGGTAGTGCTCCTCGCCAACGATCGAGGGATCGAGGGCGTCGGAGGAAGACGCAAGCGGGTCGATAGCCGGGAACAGGCCGAGCGACGAAATGCTACGCGAAAGAACCGTGGTGGCATCGAGGTGAGTAAACGTCGTGGCAGGCGCCGGGTCGGTCAGGTCGTCTGCGGGGACGTAGACAGCCTGGACGGA
>USCJ01000193.1 GCA_900553215.1 uncultured Collinsella sp. | reverse complement strand
TGACGTCGCTTGTGCCCACCCTGTCGGCGATCTTTAAACGCAGACGCACCGCAAGCCCTTCACTTACGCCGACCTGGTCAAAGAACTCCATCACGCGCTCGTACGTCTCGTCGGGCGATACGATGGCCCCACCAAAGGCGCCGCCGGCCAACGCAGCCATACCGGCAAGATTCTTGTCTTCGTCAACCCAAGCAACGTCAACGTCGTACGTCTTTGCCGCCTGCTTGTTAAACAGCTTGGTCTGTCGCACGATCTCTTGGTTGAACTCGCCAATCCACGTATCCTTGCGGACCACGCCGTGAACCTCATCGAGGTAATCCAGGTTAAAGTTCTTTACGGTCGATGCGCTCCAAGTTGCGCTCATGCACACGCAGGGTGCATTGGCAGCAATGGAGGCCAAGTACGCCTCGGGCATGCGCTCAATGCCATGGCTGGTTAGGTGCGTGGTAAACATGTGGTCGAGCGTGGTTTCCATCACCAGGTAGCCGACGCCGCGCGCATACATCGAGTCATCGGCTGCATCAATATCGTCGTTCTTACGGTTCTTAAAGAACAGCGCCATCATCAACGAATCCCAAAAATACTTCTCGTTGGTCTGATCGTTCCTAATGCCCAGCGCATCGATGATGTTCTTGCGCGAAAGATCGTCTTTGTACGAAATGCTGCCGTAATACAGGCTGTCCATAAGCGCAGCGCAGCGGCCGAGATGACCCACCACCATCCTGACGATACCGCGAGCTCGGCGCACCGCCTTGTTGACTGTTGGCTGTCCATTCGCCCCATGAGCCGTAATCATATTGTGGGTACCGTTCTTATTGAGCTTGTAACGCAACGGGTTTATCGAGTTGTCGTCCACCGAGATATCGTCACTGCCAAACAGATGTCGACCGAAGAGTTGCCCTTCTTTCGCCTCATCAGACAGCGCAAAAGGCAGACGTAGCTTCATCTCCTTAATGCAAGAGGCAAGCGCCTTTTGAATATTCTCGGCATCCTTTGCGATTTCTTCGGCAGCTCCCTTTACGCTCGCTCGCGAAACCCTGTTCCTCTCGGCATTCGACCCCTTGTGATCACCCGACGTGGAAGCGTGCGTGTAGACCGCCATCCATTGGTCTCGATTTCCTAGCAGCAAGGGGTCCACCACGCCGCCGTTAAAATGACGATCAAGGATGCGCAGCACCTCATCCGGCTGAAACGTCACGGGGTCGTCCGTCAGCGTCGACAGCATATCGGACTTCATATGATCGATTTCGTCAAAGATAAACATGCTCTTCTCGGCGGCTGACGCATTAAAAAGCACAACTCTCGCACCGGTCACCGTATCAATTGTGTTGACGAGCTTTTGAGGCGTGCACGCAATCACATGCGGCATGCTCTCGTCGTTGAGTAGCGCAGATGGCCAAATCTGAGGGATTATCTCCATGCCACGCGTGATGTTTTTAAGCTCGCAACTCACTGCCCAACGCAGGCTCGCATCAGCTAACGACAGCTTGTCCCGCAGGCTGGGGGTCAGACGATCGACAACACTTCCCAGGCGTCTCCTTGTGTCAAGGATGCCCAAAAGGTCATCGGCGACCTCCATAGCGTTACGCCATGCCCGCTTAATGACGCGATAAGAGTGCTCGTCATCTGCTTCGATGGGACACGGAATTTTGCGCACACCCACGGCACCCTTGCCGCGGGTGGCCTCGATCCAATGCAGGATGTTCTCGCCCGCGCGCGGAAGATCGAACACCATGCGCGCCGCATCTTTGGAATCCATACCCTGATCAACCAGCAGTTGGCGCACGTTTGCAACATAGTTGTCGCGGTTGTCCTTGCCCGGCACCACAAACACCAAGGTACGGCGGCCGGGGCATTTGTTAAAACACCCCGACTCATCCCAGCCGCCGGCAATTAGATCGGCCGTGACCTGCTCGGCCGTGTAGTTTTTACCCGAGCCCGTCGTGGCGCCCAAAAAGTACAGGCCGTTGTTGTCCTGGTCCTTGGGGGCAAACAGCGCACGCTCAAAAAACTCGCGCATCGCCTTTTGGCGCGCAAGATAGGGAGCAAGCTCCTTGTCGCCCGCAGACGACGGATTCGATTGGCAGTTCAGCTCCCACGTAGCCATGGTCAAACCTCCGATTTAGTTGTTGCATGTGTTGAATACCATCCCGTGCGGACAAAAACTCACGCAGGGCGGTTGAGGTGGCGGCGTCCATGCCGCCTGAAAAAAGAAAGAAAGGAAAGAGAGACAGTCGGCGATTACTCGCACGAAGCGAGCAACTTCTTAAGATCGCACTCCAATACCTCGCGTTCTTCAGCGTCAATCACTACAAGGGCGACACGCATCAGGGACACCTCGCACGGAGACTCGCTTGCACAGTTATCTCCCAAAGACCCCCGAAGCATGACCGTGCCTGTTCCCGGGCAAGCGGAACAGGAGCGCTATGCCCAAGAGTACGAAGCAAAACAGCGCGCCTACGAGGACGCCCTTAAGCAGGCGGAACATTACGCCGCGAGTAAGGAAACAATGTAGCAACTAGGGTCGGTAGGCTGTCCGGTCTTTTCCGACAGCCTACCGATCAGGCGCGCCGTTCAATGCAGCGGCTAGAGATTCTCATCAGACTTCGAACTGGCCCTGGCCGCTTCTTCGTCCTCAATCAATTTCCTGACCGCTGAATAGGCGTCATACGTAGCGTCTTCAATCTTATCCAGGGCTTCTGGATCATGCATGCACCCGCCCTCCTGGAGTTTCTGGATCAAAAACCAGGCAGCAGTGAGCAGGTTGTCAACATCCTCAACATCCAACTGATCAATCGAATACGCACTATCGTGGAGCTCCAGCAAATATGAGCTGGCGACGCGGATGGCCTTACTTACATATGGCTCAAGGTCGTATTGGGGGTAGCGGGCATCGAGGGCCGTTAAAGGATCGGTCGGCTCAACCCAATAGAGCATCGTTGCGCGCTCGCACTTCTCCAGCGGATACTGCTCGACCGCCTTTTCCCAGCTTACATACCAGGGATTGTCGTCCTTGTCTGCAAGCGATTTGCAGTAAAAAAGCGCCGTAGCAGCACTTGCGCAAGAATAGTGATGACGCGCCCCGCTCTTCTTGAACTCATCGTTCAGCTCATCGTTGTAAAACAGCTCCGCCTCCATGACCAAGAACGGACCATCCTCATCCGTAATGCTCATGGGATAGTTGTTGCATTCGTAGTCTGGATACATTTTGTCTCCAATCACTCATATTGGTTTGTTAGCTTATGCTGCCGTGCGGACACATTAACAAGCGATATCGAAACCGCGCTCGCGCGGAAAGTTGTCGCCCTCGCGCCAATCTGCATGTATTTCTCACGCTATGACAAGAACTCGCATGATCGCCCCGCGGTCATTTACGGACGAATCGCAGTGAAGCCACACCGAGTCGTCGACCACGGAGCAGTACCGGGTCGCAAACGCCGCGGGCAATCGGGAACACCCCGCTATCTGCGCCATGAGGCAGCAAGGATAATGGGGAGTCCGGCAATGCACACCACCAGGGCCACAGCTGCGAATGCGAGCGCGATGGCCACGCTCACGGCGACATAGGCCACGACAACGAAGGCCAGCGCCAGTAGGCAGGCAAGCAGCTCGGCCACATAGCACAACACCAGGTTCGAGCTCGCGCGCCTTAGCAGGACATCGGCGAGGCGGACAAGCTCGATAGCGAAGCCGCTGCCGAAATTACGTCCGGGGCCCTTG
>USCJ01000192.1 GCA_900553215.1 uncultured Collinsella sp. | reverse complement strand
TGCTCCTGCCGTATGTTATCCTCGCGACGCACGAGGTAGCCATAATTTCCCCGTGCGACTGTAAGTTTGTTGTGCAACAAAGATGCTTTGTATCCGCTTATCGCATGGATGCTTTCATTCGCATCCTTAATTTGCCCATTCGTTTCGCAACCTTTTGGGTTCGCTGATACACTAAATATGGATTCGAATGAATGCGCCGCTCCCGAGCGGCGTGTTTTTGTTGGAGGAGAACGCATGCGGCCCGGTGGCACTCAGACAAAGCGCGGCGCCGCGGTGCGCATGCGACGCCGACTGGGCTTGGCGCCGCGGGCGTACGCACTGCTGTCTTGCTCGCTGGTGCTGGTCATAGCTGGCGTTTCTGTCTATGGCATGACCGTGCCGTCCATGATGCAGGCGCATGCCGCACGCGAACCGCGCGTGGGGCATGAGGTCAAAAGTGACCTGGGCACCACGACTGGATATGCTTGGGCAAGTGTGGTCGCGCATATTGTGTTTGGCACCGACGACGCGAACGGCGCCGAGGCCCCAGACAACGAAGTCACGCTTGCCAATGGCAAAACCATCGTGCTCACCAACACCAAGATCATCGATCGGTTGTCCAACAATAGCGTGGCGGCAACGGTGAGTAAGGTCGAGCAGCAGAAGGAGCAGGACGCCCAGCAGTCCGGAAAGCCCGGTAGCTCGGATACTTCTGGCTCCGGCTCGGATTCGTCGAGTTCGGGCGGCGGCTCAGGATCGGGTTCCTCTGCCGGAGGGTCTGGAAACGGCGGCTCGACGGGCGGCAACACTGACAACGATGCAAACTCCGGTGGCCTTTCCGCTGCTGAGGAAGAGAGCATTCACAGTTGGCTTGTGACCAAGTACAACATGCTCGACGGCTATGTTTCTCGTGCCAATGACGTGGTCTCGACCTATAACTCTACGGGAGATCCCAGGCCGTGCGACAGCCTGGTCGGGGAGATGTTTGTCATTCGAGCCGAGTTCGGTCGTCAGACATTCTCGCCCCGGTCAAAGTGGTATCAGCAGTACGCCAATCTGTGGGGCTGTTACACCAACCTATGTCAATGGGTCGGCCATTACGGCGATGATGACGTCGCGCTCGGTAACTTCAACAATAACGTGGCGGCGCTTGCCCTATGATGACCGATCTTGCATCCACCACACCACAATCGCTCGGTCGCGATCCCATGGTCGGCCTGCGCTTGGCGCGTGTCGACGGGTTTGAGCCGGCCATTGCGCTCGGTCAGGACGAACTGCCTGCCTATCTGCGTCGTTTTACGATGCTGTTTGCCGACGATGCCACCATGCGCCGTGGCGGTATCGGCCGCGTGACGCGTGCCGTCAACGCCCAAGGCGAGGCCGTGGCGCTCAAGCAGCTCATCTTGCCGACGCGCGATGAGTTTGACGACGATGCAACTCACGAGGCGCTGGTCGCCAAGTTCAAGGCGGCGTTTCGCGAGGAATATGAATGCCATCGCGCCCTTTCGGGCCTTAAGGGCTTTCCCCGCCTCTATGGCTGGGGCGAGGTCGACGGTGTGCCTGCAATTGTCATGGAATGGGTCGAGGGCGAGACGCTCGCCCGCTTGCGTTCGCGACTCGCCGTGGACGATGCCGGACGCCTGTCGCCGCTTGTGGCGGCGCGTTTGGGTCGCGACCTGTTCGATCTGCTCTGCCGTATGAGCCTGGTGGGTGAGGGCTTTGTCCATCGCGATATCTCGCCCGCTAATATTATGGTGCGTACGGCGCGTCTACCGCTTGACCGGCAGCTTGCCGAGGGCACCTTTGACCTGTGCCTGATCGACTTTGGCTCGTCGCTGGCGCTTGAGCCTGCGTCGGCCGTGGCCGGTGCCGGCGGCAAGGCGTCGTTTACGGAGCGCTATGCCACGCTGCGTCGCGCGACGGTTGCCTATGCCCCGCCTGAGATGCTCACCGACGATATTCCCGACCTGCGCGCTTTGCGTATGTCGCCGGTGATCGACGTCTATGCCGCGGCAAGCACGGTTTACGAGCTTATTGCCGGCGTCGCGCCATACGGAGCCGCGCCGAGCACTTCGGGCGCCTCGGGTTCGCGCAAAAAGACGCGCGACATCGCCAGCCCCTACCGTCTCAAGATGGACACGCGGCCCGACTATCCCATTGGTGCCCATGCGCCCGGTTGCGATTTGACTCAGCTGCTTCGTCGTGAGCCCGATGTGGCGCTCGCCGCGGCCGAGCAGGCCCAGCAACTGGGGCTTGAGCCGGATTCCGAGGAGCTACGCGATGCGCTGGCGTTTGTCGATGCCCAGCTGTTCGACGTGGTGATGGCCTGTCTGTCCAGCTCTCAAAAAGATCGTCCCGAGCCGGCGGCGGTCGAGGCGGCACTCTCGGCGTTTTGTGACCACTATGCGCAAAATGTCGGTCGTTCGCTCCGTGGCGAGCCGCTCACGCCGTGCCCCATGGATGCGTCCGGCCGCGCGGTTCGTCGCGCGCTGATGGTCGGCGCGGCGGTCGTCTGCGGCGTGGTTTGGGCTGTGGTCGTGGTTTCGGCCGCGCTGCTGGCATCGGGCGCTCGCGTGACGGCGACTTTGGGATCGCTCGTGTGGTCTGGGTCGCTACCGGGTATTATTGCCGCACTGGCGTTGGCGCTGCCAGGCATAGCCGGCGTTGCCGCGGGGGCACTTGCGCGCGATCGGCGCTCGGGGTTCCTGCAGGGTGTGCTTGCGCTTTCTGCCTGCGAGGTTCCGGTATTGGCTGTGGCTGCATGTAGCGTATTTTCTCAACGCGCCGTGATGGGCGGCCTTGTTGCCGCTCTGATTGCAACCTATACGCTTACGTGGTTTTTGCTTGCGATGGGCTTTGCCTTTGAACTTCCCGTTTCGGCACCGCGACGCACAAAAGCCCAGATGGCGTCTCCGCTTGCTGGTGGCGCCGCAGCTGCCCGCACTTTTGGCGGACCTGTCGAAGTATCGTCCGATTCTATTTCTACGACCAAGGAGGACTAGGTCATGGCATCTCAAGTTGAGCTTACCCCATGCGGCGCCATGTTTGATATCTTTAAGCGCGCGGCGCATCTGAGCCATATCGAGCTGTGTGGCTTGGTGCTTTCGTCCCGTCCGCTCGCCGATGGCCGCAGCCCGCAGAGCCGAGCCGCCGATCGCTCTTGGGTTTCCCGCTTTATCGTTCGCGCGCCGGTCGGCACGCTTCAGCAGCGCTACTTTGCCGAATACGGTACCTCGGCTGCGCGTATTATGTCGCAACTGGCCCTGCGCCAGCGCAATCCCATGGACTCCACGGCTGTAATCAATATGGTCTGCGGTCCTGCAGGTGAACCGATGGTACGCGCGCTCGAAGAGTGCCACCAGGACACGAATCTCTATCGCAACGCGCTCGATCGCCTGTCCCAGGCGGCGGAACTCATGCCCGCCGAGCGCGCCGAGGCCGTGCTGGTGCTGTTTGTCGCCGTCGGTTGTTCGGCGGATGTGCGGTCCTCGGTGAACTATGCCATCGACTACGCGCACGCGACCTGTGGCGGAGGCACATCCACGCCGCGTTCGCTTGGCATGTCGATGACCGCGGGCGAACGCGAACCCGCCCCGGCGCACCCTTTGGGCTTGCTGCGCATACAAAACAGTTTTGTCGTGAGCGCCCCGCGCTGGATTCAGCCGAGTGAGCAGGGTGTTGAGATTGGCGCGCTGGCCACTGGTGAGGGCGATATTACCGACGTCGGCGACGATGTCTCGGCC
>USCJ01000191.1 GCA_900553215.1 uncultured Collinsella sp. | reverse complement strand
GGATAAGCGAGCGCGTGAGCTCGGTATAAGAAAGCTGGGCGAGCGTCTCGCGTTTACGCGACTCCAGGCGCGGGCCTAAGTCCGCCGGTTGCACGCCGCGACGAAGCTCGCACGCCGGATCGTCGATATTGGGCGCCGTGGTATCACGCACCAAGACATCCTTGATCATGAGCTTGGGCTTCACGCGTCCCTGCCAATGCTCGGCCACGGCCTCGAATACCAAGTCGACGGCGCTGTCGCAATTGATGAGCCTATCGATCTGCGGCACGCGGAACATGATGGCCGGCACACTCGCGGCGCCATCAGTCGCCACAAAGCGCATGTGCTCGCCGGTTTTGCCCACCACGGCGCGATCGCACATCGTCACGCCCTCGGCCGCCAACAGCGGCACCTTATTGCCCTGGCCAAACGGCTCAAGACGAGAAATCTGCTCGATAGTCTCGATATTTAGCTCGGAGAGGTCAACGGTGGCGGCAACCTCGTCAGTGTCCTCAAAGTCATCGGCGGGAAGCTCCGATAGCACGGCCGAAAGGCGACGACGGAACTAGTCGAGCTTGGACGCCTCGATGGTCACGCCCACCGCACCCGCATGCCCGCCGCGGCGAATCAGCAGATCCGAGCAGCGCTCTACGGCATCGAACAGGTTGACCTTGCCCACCGAGCGGCCCGATCCGCGTGCAACGCCGTCCTCGATCGAAAAGAGCAGCGCCGGCACGTGATAACGGTTGGTCAGACGGCTCGCTACGATACCCTTGACGCCCTCGTGCCAGCCCTCGCCACCCACGACGATTGCGCGACCGCCATCATAAGTCTCCTCGACCTTTGCCATGGCGTCGCGTGTGAGCTCCGCTTCGATCTCGCGGCGCTGACGGTTGATCTCCTCGAGCTCGGCCGCCAGCGCGCTTGCCTCGATAGGATCGCGGGCAAGCAGCAGGTCGAGCGCCAGCTTGGGATCGGCCATGCGACCGGCGGCGTTCAAGCGGGGAATGAGCGAAAACGACAGGCCATCGGCCGTAATGCTAGAGAGGTCGGCCTTGGCGAGCGCTGCCAGCGCGATGTAGCCGGGACGAGCCGTCACGCGCATCTGCTGGATGCCCTCGGCGACCAACGCGCGGTTCTCGGGCGTGAGCGGCATCATGTCGGACACGGTGCCCAGCGCCGCGACCTCTATCAGCGAACGCCAATACGACGGCTTGCCCAAACGCTCGCCCAGAACCTGCACCAGCTTGAGTGCCACGCCGGCACCGGCAAGCTCACGCGAGGGACCCTCGTCCTCGAGCTTGGGGTCGGTCAAGGGCACGCCCTGCGGCACCTGGTCGGAGGGCTCGTGATGGTCCGTGACCACCAAATCGATCCCCAGGCTCTCCAGATAGGAAACCTCTTCCTTGGCGGCAATGCCGTTATCGACGGTCACGATCAGCTGGGGGCGAGCGAGCTCGTTAACGCGGTCGAGCGCCGCGCGCGAAAGACCGTAGCCCTCGTCAAAGCGATGCGGGATAAACGGCGTGACGTTGGCGCCAAACGAACGTAGCGCCTCGGTCAACAGACAAGTCGACGTAATGCCGTCGACGTCAAAATCGCCAAAGACGGCGATGCGCTCGTGGCTGTGAATAGCACGCTCAACGCGGTCGGCGACGACCGCCATGCCCGGAATAACGAGCGGGTCCGCCCAGTCGCGATCGAGCGAAGGCGTCAAAAACAGTTGGCCTTCTTCGATGGATGTAATGCCGTGCGCGACCATAATGCGCGCCACCAGCCCGGGTATGCCCAAGCCAGCCGAAAGCTCCTTTTCGAGCTCGGGGTTTTGCCGAGCGACCGCCCAGCGATGCGTCGTCTTAAGCGATGACATAGGCGCCCACCCCCGATAGGGGCAGGTCGCCGCGATACCTCTCACGGTTCATAGCGATGAGTCCTCTGTGTATGCCCGCTTCGGCAGGCAGATCTGTTGAACGGATTTATTATACCGTGCAGAGCAGACGCAAATCGCCGCAGCACGCCGCGGTTTCGGTAAACGATGCCGGTAATAGCCTCGAAATATTCGAGCGTTTCTGACGCACGGACGCATGCGAGCGTCTAGCATATCCATTCAAAACGGATTCACGGGCAAAGGGAGTCACAAGCGCATATGAAGCAATGGGTTGGACTGGGCAAGTTTCTCGCGGGGCACATGCAGGTCATCGTTCCGATTTGCGTGGCGCTCGGCGTGCTCTTTCCCCAACAGATTGGCGTACTCAAGCCCATCGTTCCCACCCTGTTTGCCTTTATGACGTTTCAGGGTGCGCTCAGCAACACCTTTCACCAGGTAACCGAGGTGTTCCGCCGTCCGCTGCACCTGGTCTTGGCGTTACTCGTCTCGGCGGTGCTTATCCCTATCGCAGCCTATGCCATGGGATCGTTATTCTTTGGCTCCAACCCCAACCTTGTCTGCGGCATCGTGCTCGAGTACAGCGTACCCGTGGCAGTCACCGCCTTTATGTGGATCAGTATGTTCGGCGGCAACGGCCCGCTCGCGCTCACCATCATCCTGACGTCCTCGGTCATCTCGCCCGTCACGATTCCGCTCACGCTTAAGCTCCTGCTGGGTGCCACCGTTGCAATCGATGTTACGGGCATGATGCAGAACATGGCCTTTATGATCGCCATCCCCGCCGTGCTCGGCATCGTGATCAACGAGTTCACGCGCGGATGGGGACACGAGAAACTCTCCCCCGCGCTTTCGCCCGCCTGCAAGTTTATGATGATGGGTGTCATCGCCTCCAACTCCACCGCCATGAGCGAGTACGTGCTACACATGAATGCGGTGCGCCTGGAAGTTGCCCTCTTTATTTTGACCTTCGCCATCAGCGGCTTTGTCGTCGGCATTCTGGTCGCCCGCGCGTTGCACCTGCCGTATAGCGAGACGACCACCATGTGCTTTACCTGCGGCATGCGCAATATCTCTTCGGGCGCCGTCATCGCCACGCAGTATTTTCCCGGCGAGGTCGTGTTTCCCGTCATGTGCGGAACGCTGTTTCAGCAGGTGCTCGCCTCGGTTATCGGACATCTCTTTGAGCGACTGACCGGCGAGGAGCGCGCCAAACAGCGCAAGCGGGTCAAGGCTGGGCGCGACGCGATGGCACGCTAGGCAGCACACTTTTCGCAGGCGCTCGCCTTGCTATACGAGCGTTTCCAGATGCGCGCGTAGGCGCTCAGCATCGATATAGAGCGTGGTCTCGGCATTAACCTGGGCCAGACGATAGCCCACGAAGTAGGGCGATACCACCCAACGTGGCAACGCCTTGGCAATGGTCCGGCCGTCCATGTGGTAGAAGAACAAGTTGTACGACTCCGCGCGACCGCCGCGGTGTTCGTGCAGGATATAGCGCAGGGCCACCTGAATCGCATCGGCAAACAGGTCCGCTTCGGCTTGGTCGCGGGCGTCGTCGCTGGCGGCGATTCCCTGTGGAGCCGAGACGTTGACCTCAAAGAACCCCATGATCGGTTCGGTTGAGATATTGACCGAGATTCTCCCCTGTTGCCAGACATTGATGCCTTCGAAATTGGCGGAAGTCAGCGAAGCATAGCCGTCTTCCTGCTCCAAACCCACAATCTGCATGTGCGGATGAACGAGACTACCGCCCGAGAGCGGACCCTTGTTCTTGTACATGAGAACGCTGCGATACTGCTGTGAATCGATCATCTGCTGCCAGCAACCCAGGGCAAACCGTATCACATGGTGGAGTTCAT
>USCJ01000190.1 GCA_900553215.1 uncultured Collinsella sp. | reverse complement strand
GATGCGCCCGTCGACTTTCGCTAGGGCCTTGGCGTCGCCGTAGACCTCGACGATGCGGGGCGCGCGGATAAACGTCAGCGGCACTTCACCGTCGATGCCGGCTACCTGCCCCTTGGTTCGAAAGCTGCCGAGCTGCCTGCCGTAGGCATTGCGCTCGACAAGTACATCCATGGTTGCCAAACGCGGCGTGCCCTTATCGTCATGGGCGGCAAGGTCGTGAGCCAGCAGAATCAGGCCGGCGCAGGTGCCCAGGACGGGCAGGCCTTTGGCGATACGGGCACGAAGCTCCTCGAGCATACCCAACTCGTCAAGCAGCTTCCCTTGAACGGTAGACTCGCCGCCGGGAAGTACTAGACGGTCAAAGTCCTGCTTCAAATCAGCCTGCCTCAGCTCAATACAACGTGCGCCCAGCTCGGACAGCCTCGCCTCGTGCTCGGCAAAAGCACCTTGGACCGCCAGCACGGCGACCGTCTGGTCTGCGTAATCGCTCATGTGCGATCCTTTCTGCTGGACTAGCGTCCGCGCTCCTCCATGATGATCTCGATCTCGTCGGCGTTGATGCCGACCATGGCCTCGCCCAGGTCCTCCGAAAGCTCAGCGATGAGTTTGGCGTCGGTGAAGTTTGCCACGGCCTTAACGATGGCGGCAGCCGGACTTGAAGATGCCCGAACCGACGAAGACGCCCTCGGCACCCAGCTGCATCATCATGGCAGCGTCGGCCGGCGTGGCGATGCCGCCGGCGGCAAAGTTCACGACGGGAAGCTTGCCCGTGGCATGGACCTCGCGGACCAGCTCGACCGGCACCTGCAGTTGCTTGGCTGCCTCAAAGAGCTCGTCGTCACGCAGGGCAACAACGTCGCGGATCTGCTTTTGGATCTTGCGCATATGGCGAACGGCCTGGACCACGTCGCCCGTGCCCGGCTCGCCCTTGGTGCGGATCATCGTGGCGCCCTCGGCGACGCGGCGCAGCGCCTCGCCCAGGTCACGGGCACCGCAGACAAACGGGACGTCAAACTGGGTCTTGTCGATGTGGTAGACATCGTCGGCGGGGGAGAGAACCTCGGACTCATCGATGTAGTCGATCTCGATGGCTTGAAGGACCTGCGCCTCGACGATGTGACCGATGCGGCACTTGGCCATGACAGGGATGGAGACGGCCTCTTGAATGCCCTTGATCATCTTGGGGTCACTCATGCGTGACACGCCGCCGGCGGCGCGGATGTCGGCCGGGATGCGCTCGAGTGCCATGACCGCGCAGGCCCCAGCGTCCTGAGCGATCTTCGCCTGCTCGGGCGTGGTGACGTCCATGATGACACCACCCTTGAGCATCTGCGCGAGCTCGCGATTGAGTTTGACGCGATCGGCCTTGCTGGTCTGTTCTGCCATGGTTGCTCCCTTGGTTGGCATGTTCATTGCTTGACGGAACATCCTATCGGGGAGCTGGGTATGGCGAAATACTCAGTTTTCGAAATAATAACAAGGTCAGACTAATACCAGATTGAATGACTCGATAAGGTCAGGTAACTAACTCATGCTCGACTACAATTTGGAACAACGCGGCGAAGCATCGCTCTATGAGTATGTTTACCAGCAAATTCGAGATGATATCGTTGCTGGACGCATTGCGGCGGGGGAGCATCTGCCGTCTAAGCGCGCCTTTGCCAGTCATCTGGGAATCAGTGTCATTACCATCGAGAATGCATATAGCCAGTTGCTTGCAGAGGGTTATATTTGCTCAAAGCCGCGGCGTGGTTACTACGCGTGCGAGCTTCCCGATGCACCGGTTTTGTCTTTGGCAGCGGGGGATATCGACCGAGATGCTGTCTCTGTTGGCCCCAGCGCGCATGATTCCGACGGACAGACCAAGCAGTTCGAGGCTCTTTCTCCTTCCGCTTTGGAGGCGGCGCGACTTTGGCAAAGCGCGCTACGGGCGACGCTGGCATCCGAGGACGAGCGCGAAATCTTTTCGCCCGCGCCGGCGCAGGGCACCGCTCGGCTGCGACGTGCGATTGCGCACCATCTACGCGGGACGAGGGGTATGAATGTCGATCCCGACAACATCGTTATCGGTGCGGGCGCCCAGTTGCTCGATACCATGTTGGTTCAGCTGCTTGGCGCGGACAAGGTGTATGCCGTTGAGGACCCGGGCTATTTGCGCCTGACGCGCATCTATCAGGCCATGGGTTGCGAAGTGCGGCATATCCCGTTGGACGGTGAGGGCGTGGACTTGAGCGCTCTGCAGAAAACCGGGGCGGATGTCCTTCACCTGATGCCGTCCCATCAGTATCCGACCGGCCTTGTGACGAGCATTGCGCGTCGCTATGCCCTGCTGAGCTGGGCCGCCGAGCAGCCGGACCGGTATCTCATCGAAGATGACTTTGATTGCGAGTTTCGCCTTGCCGGTAAGCCGATTCCCGCGCTTGCGTCGATCGATGCCGCCCAATCGGTCATCTACACCAACACGTTTTCAAAAAGTCTGTCGTCGGCCCTGCGTTTGGCGTATATGGTCCTGCCCGATGAGCTGATGGAACGGTTTAGGCGCAACCTTGGCTTTTACGCCTCGTCGGTGAGTTCTGTTGACCAGGTCGCTTTGGCTCGTTTGCTGGAATCGGGCGATTACGAGCGACATGTGAATCGCGTACGCGTTCGTGCTCGCGAGGCGCGTGATGGCCTGGCGACGCTTGTACGGAAGGCATTTCCGGCGGGGGAGGTTTCGATCGAGCACGCAGACGCTGGCCTTTACTGCGTCGTAGCCGCAGGGCGTGACACGGATGAAAACTCTATTACGCATGCCCTCACGCGTTCGAATATTCCTTTTACCGATATCGGTGACTGTTTTTGGTGCGCCAATGGCGTATCTGTCCCAGAAAAATCAACTCGAATTCTTGTCCAGTATGACGACCTGAGTCCAAAAGAGCTAAAAACCCTGGATTCGCAGTTGACGGGAACGCCCTGCAACCTAAGTGAGTAGACTTTTGGCGCCTTGGCGACCAGACCGTTTTGAAGCAATCCATCTACCTGCGATTTTGTAAAGCAGTATGGGCGGTCTGCTCGGCGGGTCCTAAATAGTCTACTCACTTGCTGTGCAAGGCTTCCGCATGAGCGAAAAATGAGTTTTCAACAGCGCTCCGTCCAGCTTTTGGCAAGCTTTTGGCCAGTTGGGGAGGGCTGTTGAAAACTAAGTAGTCCGTTCGGCGCCCTTTTCGGCGCGTTCGCGCCAATGCGTGAGCGCCCGGGTTGAAATTCGTGTTTTCCTGTGCCTATGAAGGATCTACTTTGTGACATATCGGCTTTTAAGTACTGGCGCTTGCCCCCTCAGGCCCGCGCTCTGTGTCCGCCGCTCCCGCGACCGGAAGAAGACCGGCGGCGATGCGAGCTCGCCCGTAACCCGACGGCTACGGTTGTGCTCGGCTTTCCGCTGTATACATTGGTTCGGACGAGAGGCAAGCGGACTTGCCCTGTCAGCATTAGGCAGCGGCTGTTCCTAGGCGAGTTTCCCAGGGAATCCGTGCTGGAAACGGAACATGGGTTTTTGGTTACGTCTCCTCTGCTGACGGCATTCATCATGTCGCGGCATCTGACGGATCTCCAGCTTCTTTTGGTGTTGGCGGAGATGTGCGGCTTGTTTACGGTTTGTGCCTTGCCAGCAGCACTCGAGGCAGAGCTTTCGCGTGCAATTGAGTCGGGCGCGATTCCGGCAACCTTGGGTTGGGCGCGCTGTCCGTCC
>USCJ01000189.1 GCA_900553215.1 uncultured Collinsella sp. | reverse complement strand
CCAAGGCAACCTGCCTATAATGATGCAAGTTAAAACGCCGAGCGCATCGCACGCACTTGCATCAGGCATCCGAGAGGAGAAAACATACCCATGAAGGCACTCTACAATGACGGTTCGGTGGCCGAGCTCCCACAGGACGAGGTCACGCACGTCATCCGCCACTCCGCCGCGCACATCATGGCGCAGGCCATCAAGCGCCTGTACCCCGAGGCCGACTTTGCCTACGGTCCCGCGACCGACAACGGCTTCTACTACGACGTCGACCTGCCCGAGGGCGTCAAGATCAGCGAGGACGACTTCCCCGCGATCGAGGCCGAGATGAAAAAGATCGTCAAGGAGAACCTCAAGTTCTCCGTGTACGAGAAGCCCCGCGCCGAGGCCATCGCCCTTATGGAGGAGCGCGGCGAGAAGTACAAGGTCGAGCACATCGGCGACCTGGACGACGACGCCCGCATCACCTTCTACCAGCAGGGCGACTACATCGACATGTGCGTCGGCCCCCACATCTGCTATACCAAGGCGCTCAAGGCCTTTAAGCTCACTGGCGTCTCGGGCGCCTACTGGAAGGGCGACAAGGACAACAAGATGCTCACCCGCATCAACGGCGTCGCCTTTGCCACCAAGGAAGAGCTCGACGAGCACATGCACATGCTGGAGGAGGCCAAGAAGCGCGACCACCGCAAGATCGGTCGCGAGATGGACCTCTTTATGATGCGTGACGAGGCCCCCGGCTTCCCGTTCTTCCTGCCCAACGGCATGATCCTTAAGAACACGCTGCTGGACTACTGGCGCGAGATCCACCACAAGGCCGGCTACGTGGAGATCTCCACGCCGCTCATCATGAACAAGCAGCTGTGGAAGACCTCGGGCCACTGGGACCACTACAAGGACAACATGTACTCCACCGTCATCGACGACGAAGAGTACTGCATTAAGCCCATGAACTGCCCGGGCGGCGTGCTGATGTACGCCTCCAAGCCGCACTCTTACCGCGAGCTGCCCATCCGCGCCGGCGAGATTGGCCTGGTGCACCGCCACGAGCTGCGCGGTGCCCTGCACGGCCTGTTCCGCGTGCGCTGCTTTAACCAGGACGACGCCCACCTGTTTGTGCGTCCCGACCAGCTGACCGACGAGATCGTGGGCGTGGTCAACCTCATCGACTCCGTGTACCAGAAGTTTGGCTTTAAGTACCACGTTGAGCTTTCCACCCGCCCCGAGGACTCCATGGGTTCGGACGAGGATTGGGCGCGCGCCGAGGAGGGCCTGCGCACCGCTCTGGAGCAGCTGCACATGGACTACGAGGTCAACGAGGGCGATGGCGCCTTCTACGGCCCCAAGATCGACTTTCACCTGGAGGACTCGCTCGGTCGTACCTGGCAGTGCGGCACCGTCCAGCTCGACTTCCAGATGCCGCTCAACTTTGATCTGGAGTACGTGGACGCCGACGGTACCAAGAAGCGCCCCATCATGCTGCATCGCGTGTGCTTTGGCTCCATCGAGCGCTTCATCGGTATTCTGATTGAGCACTTTGCGGGCAAGTTCCCCACCTGGCTGGCTCCCGTGCAGGTCAAGGCACTTCCCGTCTCGGAGAAGAGCCGCGACTACGCCCACGAGGTGTGTGGCAAGCTGGAGGAGGCCGGCATTCGCGTGGTCTGCGACGACCGTGACGAGAAGATCGGCTACAAGATTCGCGAGGCCCGCAGCATCGACCGCGTGCCCTACATGCTCATCTTGGGCGAGAAGGAGGTCGAGGCCGGCAACATCTCCGTCCGCGATCGCTCCAACGAGACCGTCCCGATGAGCGTTGACGAGTTCGTTGCGGAGGTGACCGAGGAGATCAAGACCCGCGCCTAAGGCAAACTTCATAACAATTAACAAAGGCGACCGTCCACACAGGGCGGTCGCCTTTTTTCATGCCGAAATAAGAAAAGCCGCTGGTTGAGCGGCTTTTTTTGTTGCACAAAAAGGTACAGGTTTTTGTATCTTTCGACAGACGACATTATACGAGCAATTAATCAGCGTTTGCCCAGATTACGCAAAATGTACTGCTAGTAGGTACATCTCCATACCCCTCTATAAAAACCTGTACTTTTGCGACTGCGCTTAGCTGCGAGCGAGAAGCCTGTTCTAAACGCCCCTGCATTTGCGTGCATCGCAAAGCCAAAAGAGGGGGGGCGAGAACATGGAACAGACGGCACGGCGCCAAGAGCAGCTGCCGGGTGCTTTTAGCGGCGCCACCACCAACAGCCAGCACGGCCGCGTCCGCTGGTATCTGGTTCACACCCCCAATGGAAAAGAGCGCGAGACCTGCGAAAAGGTCCGCCGCATTATCCCACACAACCTTATGCAGGACGCTTTTGTGATGCAAAAGGAGTTCTGGTTTAAGCGGGACGGCGCCTGGTCGCTCCAAACCAAGCCAATGTACAAGGAATATTTCTTCGTCGCAACGCACGATGCCGCTGCGCTCGATAGGGCCCTGGCCCAGTTGAGCTTTGGCTGTCGCATCGCCGGCAGTAGGGAGCGGGCGTACATGCCCATGCCGGACGATGCACAGGATTGGTATCGCAGCGTGCTCGATGACGACGGCGTGGTGCGTAACAGCGTTGCGCGCATAGAAGACGGCGTGCTGCACATAGAACACGGGCCCTTGGTGGGGCAAGAGGCCCGCGTAAAGAAGATAGACCGTCATAAGCGCTGGTGCCTGGTAGACGTGGGCGATGGTGGCTCCACTTTTAGGGAGCTGCTTGCGCTGGACGTTCCCAGCAAGACGTAAGGGAGACGTTGCACTAGCAAATTACTTGATTTTGGATTCATAGATGGGGGGGGGTTCCTGGGGACAGGAACGTAAGTTTTATTGTGGCTGCTAATAAAGAAGTGACAGAGAGCAATGCGCCCGCGGGGGCAGCGCTGATTGGTCAGGCTATGGACCAGCGTGAATGCACCGGTCGATATAAGGCTGTGCAATCCATCATGGACTGGGACAACTCGCGCCTGGCCTACCGTGCCGTCAAGCGCGCGTTCGACATCGTGTTCAGCGGCTGCGTGCTGGCCGTCATTGCCGTGCCGAGTCTGGTGCTTGCCGCGGCCATCCGCATGGAGAGCGAGGGCAGCCCCTTCTACAGCCAGATCCGCGTTGGTCAGACCCGCCCCGACGGCAGCCTGTCAACCTTCCGCATGTGGAAGTTCCGCTCCATGTACAAGGACGCCGACGAGCGCCTCGCCGAGCTCAAGGAGCAAAACGAGATCGCCGGCGCCATGTTCAAGATGAGGGAGGACCCCCGCGTCACCAAGATCGGGAAGTTCATCCGCAAGCACTCCATCGACGAGTTCCCGCAGTTCATTAACGTATTCCTGGGCCAGATGTCCGTCGTGGGTCCGCGCCCGCCGCTGCCTAATGAGGTTGCGGAGTACACCGAGTACGACCTGCAGCGCCTGGCCGTGAAGCCCGGGATAACCGGCTGGTGGCAGGTGACGGACCGCAATTCAACGGGTTTCGACGGAATGGTCCAGCGCGACCTTGAGTACATAGCCAAGCGCGGCGTCATCACGGATCTCAAGATCGTTCTACTCACTGTCGTCGAGGTAATTACGGGAAGCGGGGCGTGCTAGTGTCAGCCTGCAATCGTTATCCAATTCTGAACACGTATGTAAACGCCATCTCGCTTGACGAGACGGTGGATGAAATCGAGAAGATCATCGCGAGGGGCGTACCGACCCAGCATGTCGTAAT
>USCJ01000188.1 GCA_900553215.1 uncultured Collinsella sp. | reverse complement strand
CGAGCCGTCTGATGACTTGAAGAAGGGGGAGGCCTCGCGGCCTCCCCCTTTTTTCCGTTTTATAGAGAGCTGTAATACAAGAACTCGCCTTCTTTTAGCTTGTCTTACTGTTTGGCTGTATTTTGAGTCCTTCTTTTGTATTTGCGCGATAATAACTCCCATTGGCGTTAGGGAGGACTTGATGTTTACCGTTTTTGTCTTGGGCAATATTGCTTCGGGTAAGTCGACTGCCTGCCGCTATCTCGAATCTCATGGCGCCATGCTCATCGATCTGGACGAACTTGCCAAATCGCTGTATGTGCCAGGCTCCGATATCGTCAATGCCCTCGCGGAAGAATTTGGCTGGGATATTTTGGACGAGGAGGGCGGCGTTCGCCGTAACATACTCGCTTCTCGAGCTTTTGTTTCTCCTGATGCGGTCGCGAGGCTCAATAGCATTGTGCACCCCGTTCTCATTGAGCAGCTGTCACTGAGGATTCTTGATCCGGTTTGTTGCACGGTTTCGTCCCCCCGTTATCCCTTTGCGGTGGTCGAGGTTTCTGCTCCGACTGGTTTTGAGGATGCATTTGGCTTGGCTGATGAAATTCTGGTCATCAGCGCCCCTTTGTCAGTTCGTCGCGAGCGTGCTATTCAGCGTGGCATGGAGCCATCTGATTTCGATGCCCGTTCTGCTTGCCAGCCCGATGAGTCTGCGCTGTGCAATCTCGCTACAACGGTGATTGATAATGCCGCAGGCGATAATTCGCTCTTTGAGCAGCTTGACTCATGGCTTGCATGCCATGGGTTTATAGACACTGCGAATAAGGAGGATGCCGATGCCTAAGACACGTTTCTTTGCGTGGTATCGCCTTATTCCGCTGGCTGCCGTTTTTGCCTTCGGCCTTATCTCATTCGTTTACTCGTGTGCTCCTGCCGCCTTCTTTAAGCCGCTGTATCCGATTGACTACGAGGCATATGTAAAGCAATCGAGTATTTCGCATAATCTGGATCCGTATCTGGTGTGCGCTGTCATTAAGTCGGAATCGAATTGGGATCCCGAGGCCGAATCGAATCAGGGTGCTCAGGGATTGATGCAGCTGATGCCTGTGACTGCTCAGGATATGATCGCCAAGGGCCTTGTCGACGGTGACGAGTATTCGGTCGACAACCTTAACGATCCGGCTACCAATATCGAGTTTGGCTGTGCATACCTCTCGTATCTTCTGACCTATTTCAACGGGTCGACGGATAGTGCCATTGCCGCCTATAACGCCGGTATGGGCAATGTTGACGGATGGGCGCAGCAGAACACGTCACTCCATAATGCGATTACCTTCCCTGAAACTCAGGCTTATCTGATTCGTGTCAATAATGCCTGGGTTCGGTATAAGACCCTCTATCCCGATCGGTTCGTATAGGACTATGCCTGCCGCCTGCGTATACTGCAGATATATGAGTTAGGAGTATCCATGGCGGAATTTGAAGTTGAACGTGTTGGAGGAGAGCTCAAACGTTTTGGCGTTGAGGGCTCTGAGGTGCCATTTAAAGTTTTATCTCCTTATGAGCCTGCAGGTTCTCAGCCTAAGGCCATTGAGTCGCTTGTGCAGGGTGTGAGGGACGGAGATCGCTATCAGGTTTTGCTGGGCGTGACTGGTTCGGGCAAGACCTTTACGATGGCTAAAACCATCGAGGCCCTGGGGAAGCCGACGCTGGTCATGGCTCCCAATAAAACGCTCGCCGCTCAGCTTGCGAGCGAGCTCAAAGAGTTCTTTCCCAACAACGCTGTGGTCTACTTTGTCTCGTACTACGACTACTATCAGCCCGAGGCGTATGTGCCGCAAAGCGATACATATATCGAGAAAGACTCCTCGATTAACGAAGAGGTCGAGATGCTGCGCCATCAGGCGACCGCGTCACTGCTCTCTCGACGCGATGTGATCGTTGTCGCATCGGTCTCGTGTATCTATGGCATTGGCTCTCCTGAGGACTATGCGGGTCTGGCTCCAAACGTCGACAAGAAGGTGCCGCTCGAGCGCGATGACTTTATCCATGCACTTATCGACATTCAATATGATCGCAATGACTATGACCTGGCACGCGGCACGTTCCGCGTGCGCGGCGATGTTGTCGACGTGTATCCGCCTTATGCCGAGCATCCGTTGCGGTTTGAGTTCTTTGGCGACGAGGTCGAGCTGATTGCCGAGATCGATGAGGTCACCGGAGAGATGCTTCGTGAGTACGAGGCCATCCCTGTATGGCCGGCATCGCACTACGTGACCGAGAAGCCGAAGGTCAAGGCGGCTCTGAAATCGATCAGCGAAGAGTGCGAGAAGCGCGTGGCGGAGCTCAAGGCGACTGACAAGTTGCTCGAGGCGCAGCGTCTGCAGCAGCGCACCGATTATGATCTTGAGATGCTCGAGACGATGGGCTTTTGCAACGGCATCGAGAACTACTCGCGTCATCTGGACGGTCGCAAGCCGGGTGAGCCGCCGTTTACCCTGATCGATTACTTTCCTAAGGACATGCTCTGCATCATCGATGAGAGCCATGTGACGGTGCCGCAGATTCGCGGTATGCACGAAGGTGACCGCTCGCGTAAGGTAACGCTGGTGGAACACGGTTTTCGCCTGCCCTCGGCACTCGATAATCGCCCACTTCGTTTCGATGAGTTTGAGGCAAGGATACCCCAGTTTATCTATGTTTCGGCCACACCGGGCGACTACGAGCTGCGGGTGAGCCAAAACGACGTGGAGCAGATTATTCGTCCGACCGGTCTGCTCGACCCCAAGATCGATGTGCGTCCGGTTCGTGGGCAGATTGACGATCTTGAGGACGAGATTCGCGAGCGCGTTGCCCGCAAGGAGCGCGTGCTGGTGACCACGCTCACCAAGCGCATGGCCGAGGACCTGACCGACCATCTGCTTGATGCCGGCATTAAGGTCAATTACATGCACTCCGATACAGCGACGATGGACCGTGTCGAGATCCTGCGAACGCTGCGCGAGGGCAAGATCGATGTTCTCGTTGGCATCAACCTGCTTCGCGAGGGCCTAGACCTTCCCGAGGTCTCACTGGTGGCAATTCTCGATGCCGATAAGGAAGGCTTCTTGCGCAACCGCCGTTCGCTGATTCAGACGATTGGCCGCGCGGCCCGTAACGCCGATGGCGAAGTCATCATGTATGCGGACGTTGTGACCGATTCGATGAAAGAGGCCATCGAGGAGACGCAGCGCCGTCGCGAGATTCAGATGGCATATAACGAAGAGCATGGCATTGTGCCAAAGACGGTGCGCAAGGCCATCAACGACATCTCAAGTTTTATTGCCGAGGCCGAAAAAACCGTGGGTTCCAAGGGGCGCTCGAAGGGCGACTCTCTTGGACATGGTGCATTCTATACGCCCGATGAGTCGGGCGAGGGTGGCGTGCCGGAAACGGTGGCGCCCGAGCAGACACTTGCGGAGCAGTTGGAAGAACTGCCGCATGACGAGCTTGTGCGGATCGTCGAAACCATGGAAGAGGATATGCGTAACGCTTCTGCCGCCATGGACTTTGAGGAGGCGGCGCGCCTGCGCGACCAGGTGGTCAAGCTGCGCGCGAGCGTGGAGGGGTCCTCCGAGGAGGACGTGCTCAAGGACCTCAAGCGCACGGCCCGCAAAGGCAGCGCCTACGGCAACCGCAAGCACGCCGCCTACGGGTCGTCGCGGGCGAACTAGGGCCCGATGCCCGGGCGCCTCGCCACTATCGCGGCCGCTTTTCGGCGCGGGGCGCCCCGACGGGGTGACGAG
>USCJ01000187.1 GCA_900553215.1 uncultured Collinsella sp. | reverse complement strand
CACGAAACCAACAGGCTGCGCTCGCTTTGGAGCGAACGGAGCGCCGAGGTCTCGAGCTCGCGAAAACGATCCTCGCCCTCGGTCTCAAAAATCTCGGTTACCGACTTGCCGCAACGGCGCACGACCAGGCGGTCGGTATCGATAAAACGCCGATTGAACATGGTGCCGACGTTGCGCGCGAGCGTCGACTTGCCCGCGCCCAAAAAGCCGATAAAGAAGATATGGTCGCAGCCGTGTTTGATGTGCTGAGACATGGTGAAACCTATTCCTCGCAGGGAAGGTCGCGCAGGGCCCGGCGCTCAAAAATACGGAAGATCTGCGTATACCACAGGTCCTGCGTCGCCTGCGGCTTTACCAGGATGGTATCGACGCCGGCTAAATTGCCACTCCACACGTCAGTGTAGAGCTGATCACCGATCAGTACCGCCTCGTCGGCCGTGGCGCCGAGGCGCTTAAGACCCGCCTTGAGGGCAAACGGCGCCGGCTTCATGGCGTGGCTAATGGCCTCGAGTCCCAGCTCGCGCGCAGAGCTCATGACCTGGTCGCGATGCCAGTTGTTGGACACCATGCACAGCTTAAAGCCTTTGGCGCGGGCGGCGTCAAGCCAAGCGGAAACCGCGGCGGGAACCTGCTCGGTGTCGCGCGGCACCAGGGTGTTATCGCGATCGAGCAGAATGGCGCGTTTGCCGTCGGCCCACAGGGTATCAAGGTCGATGCGATCGACCGAGGCAACGTATCGTTTGGGGCTAAAAATCCTCATGCTAATTCCAAGACTGTTGATGCTCTTCGTAGGTTTGCGAGAAGTACTCCTCGTCCTGTGTAATGTAGAAATACAGGTCATCGGAGTCGGTCGGCTCAAGGGTGGCCTTGAGCGCCTCGAGCGACGGAGAGCAGATGGGCGTGGGCGGCAGGCCCTCGTGCTTATAGGTGTTATACGGGCTATCGCTCTGCAGGTCGTCGGCGGTAACCTCGCCGCCGGTGACATACATCATGGTCGCATCGCTGTTGAGATAACGCAGACCGTCGAGCTTGCCGGCAAGGCGGTTGTAAAAAACCGAGGCCACGTGCGCACGTTGATCGGCGTTGAGGCCCTCGCGCTCAACAATAGAGGCCAAGTTGACGATGTCGTAGTCGGACATCTCCACACCGTAGCGTTCCATGATCTTCGCCTCGCAGCTGGCAAAGTCAAGCGACTTGTACTCGGTCTTAAACTGATCGAGCATGGCGCGAATCACATCATCGGCCGTCGGCGAATTGCCCAGCGAATAGGTCTTGGGGAACAAGAAGCCCTCGAGCGAATCATTGGCCGCGCCCCTAAGGAAGCTATAGTCGTCCACGTAGTTGGAGGCCTTGGCCTGGTTGAGGAAGTCTTCCTTAGAGATGCTATTGTAGGCCTGGGCCACACGGTCGGCGACTTGATCGACCGTCAAGCCCTCGGGAATCGTCAGCGCATTGGAGCCAGCGTTGGGGCCTTCCATGAGTTGCTGAACCACCTTAGTCGCGTCCATGAGCGTGGTGAACGAATAAGTACCAGGCTTGAGCGACATATCGGCGTTGAGCTTTTTCACCGCCGCATAGTAATCCTTGGGATTTTCGACGATATGGTTCTCAGAGAGAATCGAGGCGATCGTATCGCCCGAAGCACCGTCAGGAATGGTCACCTTAACCTGCTGACCAGCCGTGACATTCGAATCCTCACCGACAAAGAAGCCCTTGACGGCAGGCACGACAAAGAAAACGATCGCGACAAGCGCTAGCACGGCGACGACGACGCCGATAATCATAGGCACCGGGGAGCTTTTCTTTTGGGCACCGCGACGAGCATGCGTGTTGTAGCTCGATCGCGTGGCCGGAGCAACGCCGTGCGAACCGCGAGCGTGATGCGAATGCGATTGGGGGGCCTGTGCTCGCTGGGTAGGTGCCTGCTGCTTAAAGCGGGTACCGCCTGCAGGCTGGGCCGTACGAGCAGTGGGCTGTCGAACCGTCCGCTGAGCAGGTTGAGCCAAACGAGAGGAGGACTGCACCGGGCGCGCGGCAGGCTGAGCTGCGCGCTGCGTCGGCTGTGCCGGACGCTGGCCAGGCTGGGCAGGGCGCGGCACAGGCTGACGTGTACGAATCGGCTGGCGCGGATCGGAAGCGCTAGGCATGCGAGACCTCCTCGTTTTTACGATCAAGCCACGTCTGCAAAAACAGGCTGGCGGCAATCATGTCAATCTTGCCCCTCATCTGCTTTTCGTTGAGGCCCTGCTCGCGCAGGATACGCTTGGCCTCTTGCGAGGACAGGCGCTCGTCCTCAAACTCCAACGGAAGATCGAGCTCGTCGGCAATCTTTTGCGCAACAGCGGCAACACGCTCGGCCTGGGGACCGGGCTCACCGGCCATGGTCAGGGGACGCCCACTTACCAGGATATCGGGCTCATAGTCCTCGACCAGATAGCGGAACGTCTTGGCCATACCGGTGACCTCTGCAGCCGGGAGCACCTTGACAGGCATCGCCATCTTGCCATCACGGCTCGAGACGGCGATGCCGATCCTGGTCTCCCCTATGTCCAGCGCAAGCGCGACCACAGCGACTACCTAGATTCTTAGGCGCCGAGCGCGGTCTTAGCGGCCGCGAGGGCATCGGCGATGCCGGCGGCATTCTTGCCACCGGCCTGGGCCATGTTGGGACGGCCGCCACCGCGACCGTCGACCAGGCCCACGATCTGCTTGATCACGTTACCGGCGTGGAAACCGGCCTTGACGGCGTCATCGGAGCCGGCGGCGAGCAGGGCCGGGGTGCCCTTCTCGGTCACGCTGGCGACGACGCAGGCGACAGGACCGGCGACCTTCTGGTGCACGGTATCCCAGACGTTGCGCAGGTCGGCAGCCTCAAGGCCCTGGAGCTCAGCGACGACGAGCTTGTAGCCGTCGAGCTCAACGGCGCCCTCGATGGCGCTGGAGATAGCGTCGGAGGAGCCACCGGTCAGCGCCTTCTTGAGCTTGTTGGAAGTCTCGCGCAGCTCGGCCTGCAGGTTCTCCACGCGGGCGGGAACCTCATCCACGCGGCACTTGAGCGCAGCAGCGGCGGCGTCGACGAGCGCCAGACGGTCGGCCATGTAGTCGAGAGCACCCTTAGAGGTCACGGCCTCAATACGGCGGACGTTGGAGCCCGTAGAGGACTCGGAAATGATCTTGAACAGGCCGATCTCGGCGGTGTTGGCAGCGTGCGTGCCACCGCAGAGTTCGCGGGAGAACGGCTGGTCCTCGGCGCCCACGGAGACAACGCGGACGACGTCGCCATACTTCTCACCAAACAGGGCGACAGCACCGGCGGACTTGGCCTCGTCAATGCCCATGACGCGGGTCAAGACCGGCTTGGAGGCGAAGATCTGCTGGTTGACCAGGTCCTCGACAGCCTTGAGCTGCTCGGAGGACAGGGCCTCGAAGTGCGTGAAGTCAAAGCGCAGGTGCTCAGGCGTCACCAGCGAGCCGGCCTGGGAGACATGCTCGCCCAGGACCTGCTTAAGCGCGGCGTCGAGCAGGTGCGTGGCGGTGTGGTTGCGGCGCAGGAAGCCACGGCGCTCGGCGTCAAGCGTGGCGGTCACAGCGGCACCGACAGTCAGCGTGCCATCGACAACGTGCGCGACGTGGGCATACAGACCGTTGTGGTTCTTGGTGTCGGCAACGGTCAGAACAACGCCCTCGGCGGAAAGCTTGCCGGCATCGCCTTGCTGGCCACCCATCTCGGCATAGAACGGGGTGCGGTCGAGAACGACCTCGACGTCCTCGCC
>USCJ01000186.1 GCA_900553215.1 uncultured Collinsella sp. | reverse complement strand
GGCAGCAGCAGACAGGCGACCGCCGCGCACCAGGTACTCCAGCGTCTCGAGCAGGCCGATGACGACCACGCGGTCGCGCACGGCCTCGACAGCCGCCGCAACCTGAGCCGCGCCCTGGCCCTCGTCCACCAGGCGCAGCGCATACTCGACCAGCACGCGCTCGCCCAAGGTCACGTTATTGCTGTCCACGACGAACATGTCGCCGCCCGGCGCCTCGGCAAGTGCCGTACGAGCACTCTGGTTGGTGCCCGAGAGCTTGGCGCCCACGGTAATAATCACGGCCTCATCGCCGGCCTCACGCGCTTCGGCAATCGCCTGCGAAAAGGCGTACGGGTTGACCTGACCGGTCTTGGGCAGCTCATCGCGCTCCACAAGCATCTCGTAAAAGCGCTGGTGATCGATGTCGACGCCATCCATATACACATCGGTGCCAAAGGTGACGGACAGCGGCAGAACACGCAGAGCGGGGTGCTCCGCCGGCGACATATCGCTTGCGGAATCGGTAATAATGCGGACGGACATAACGAATCCTTTCTTGCGCAGGTCCCGCGCGGGGAATTTTGACAGCAATGCCCCGGCACGGCATACGCGCTCAAACGGGACTATGCAGTTTTTAATGGGAAGCAAATGCCTTGGCGGCCTTAGATCCCACGCAGGGTGTTGAGAATCGTACGCAGCGACGCATACATCTGCTCGCGCTGCTCCACACCCATAGCCTTACCGGTGGTGTCGAGCACCTCGCGAATGATGCGG
Source organism: uncultured Collinsella sp. (assembly GCA_900553215.1). GTDB lineage: Bacteria > Actinomycetota > Coriobacteriia > Coriobacteriales > Coriobacteriaceae > Collinsella. The sequence goes on along the minus strand of USCJ01000186.1, from coordinate 3,030 downwards.
TCCGCCTCGCTCATGCTCTCGCCGCCCAGAGCGGTCAGGCGCACCGGGGCACGATACTTAACGGCCGCATCACCCGAGTCGTCGACCTCGACGTAGCCGCCCTCCTCCAGATGCGCGAGCGTGCGCGAGACGGCGGCACGGGTCACGCCTGCCATGCGAGCCAGGTCAGCGCCAGTCAGGCCGTCCTTGCTGCGCTCAAGATAGTACAGGCACATAACGTCGGAGCCCTTGAGGCCCAGCCTTGCGCCCTCGGATGTCTTAATGCGCTGGATCTCCTTGTAGAGCCCGCTGATCAGTCCGACAAAGTCCTCGAAACGTGTCTCGTCGTTCTGCTGCATGGGAGACGACCGCCTTTCGCTTACATGATGCTAACGGGTAAACATCTTAGCCGCACGAGGCAACAACCATACCCAAATATCCCATTTGTTAACCCATCAACATAAAAACCACCACAAAGGGGACAGGCACCTTTGTAGTGGTTTTGACCGGCGAACATGATCCGCAGGCGCCGCTACAGCTCCACGCAGGGATTGTCGCGAGTCACAAGCGTCTTAACGACAACCGTCGCTCCCAGATAGCGCTCGAGCAGCTCCGCTAAGCGATCGATCGCGGCCTGGCAATCCCCCATCCGCTCGGGCTCCACGCACTCAATCGCCAGGAACGCATCGGCCGAATCATCGGACAGCGCCGTTCGAACGCCGTCGCGCCAGTTCCAGCAGCGGCACACGGCGCCTGCATCGTCGATATAGGCGAGCTCGCCGGGCAGCGTCGGGTCATCCGCTTCCTCGCCAAGAGGCAGGAACGCATCGCCACCGTCGGTCACCTTCAAGCGAAGGTCACCCTCGATCGCATGCAAATCCTCGCCTCCCACGGGCAGCGCGTAGGTCAGCGACACCGTGTTGTAGATGTCCACCGCGAACGTAATGTGGCCCACCGGCTTGCCTTTGAGCACGCGTTTGAGCAGGTTCTCGATTGAGCAACGCGCGCCCTTTTTGGTCTTGAACAGACGGTACGCGTCACGCCATGCCTTGACCGGTGCGTTCTCGCTGATAGTATCGCTGGTCAGATGGCGCTCCGCGTCGATATTGGCGCGGTCAAGCAGCGCGGCAATCGCATCCACGTCCTCCTGGGGTATCTGGGCCGCGGGCTTCATGCCCTTTACGACCACAACGCCGATAGCCGCCTGCGGAAACAGCTCCCAAAACGAATTCTCGGCAACAAAGCCCTTCATACGTGCTCCCTTCACGATTCGCCCCACGCGAGCGTCTAAACAAAAAGCGCCCTTACGACGGCCACCTTCAAAGTCCTACGGTGCCGCCACAAGAGCGCTTACGCTGCCCCCATCCGGAGAAGGGGGCAATATGTCAGGCGTATTGTAACCCGAGTCATCCGCGCGAGTAAAACCACCACAAAGGTGCCTGTCCCCTTTATGGTGGTTTTGGGTCTGAAGCAACGCTAGTGTCGGAGTCCCAGCAGGCCGCGGCCGCGATGACGGGCGTCGGCGTGCACCTGAGCGTGCGGACCGGCGGCCTTCACGGACTCGGGCAGGTGCGAGTACTTCTTCTCGAAGTTCTCCTCGAACATCACGGCCAAGTTGTGCGCCGCCTCGTCGTAGCGCGCGGTGCTCTGCCAGTACTGGCGCGGCACCAGGATGCCGTCGGGCACGCCGTGGCACGTGGTGGGAATGTCAACGTTAAAGATATCGTCATGCACGAATTCGCTGTCCTCGATGGTACCGTCGAGGGCGCGGGCCACCAGGGCGCGCGTGTAGGCAAGCTCGATGCGATGGCCCACGCCGTAGCCGCCGCCAATCCAGCCGGTGTTGACCAGGTACACACGCGTGCGGCCGTCGGCGATGCGCTCACCGAGCATCTTGGCATAGACCATGGGGTCGAGCGGCATAAACGGCTCGCCAAACAGCGAAGAGAACGTGGGCGTGGGCTCGGTGACGCCGACCTCGGTGCCGGGGATCTTGGCCGTAAAGCCCGTCACAAAGTGATACATGGCGGCGTCGGCCGTCAGGCGCGAGATGGGCGGCAGCACGCCAAAGGCGTCGCAGGTCAAAAACAGCACGACGCTCGGAGTGGTGCCCATGCCCTTGGTCCACGCGTTGGGAATGTGCTCCACAGGGTAGGCCACGCGCGTGTTGTGCGTGACCGAGACGTCATCGTAGTTGGGCTTGCGGCTCTCGTCGAGCACCACGTTTTCGCAGATCGCGCCAAAGCGGACGGCGTTGAAGATCTCAGGCTCGTGGAACGCGTCCAGGCCCTCGCATTTGGCGTAGCAGCCACCCTCGATGTTGAAGATGCCCATGTCGGACCAACCGTGCTCGTCGTCGCCGATCAGTAGGCGCGTGGGGTTGGCCGAAAGCGTGGTCTTGCCGGTGCCCGACAGGCCAAAGAACACCGCGGTCTCGTGCGTGACGGGATCCATACTGGCCGAGCAATGCATGGGCAGCACGTCGTCCTCGACGGGCAGCAGGTAATTCATGACGCTGAAGATGGACTTTTTGATCTCGCCGGAGTAGCCGGTACCCGCGACCAAAATCACGCGCTCCTGGAAGTTGATGACCACGGCGGCGCTGGAGTTGAGGCCCTTGATGGCGGGATCGCACTGGTAGCCCGGCGCGGCGAGCACACAGAAGTCCGGCTCGCCGATGCGCGCGATTTCGCGGGCAAGCGGGCGGGCGAGCATCTGCTTAATGAAGAGTGCCTGGCTGGCGCGCTCGCAGGCGACGAGCAGTCGGCGCGTGTGGTTGCGGTCGGCGCCGGCCATGCCGCGGGTGACGAACACGTCGCGCTCGTTGAGGTAGTCGACGATGCCGGCCTTGATGGTCTCGTAGCTCTCGATCGAAAGCGGTCGGTTGACGGCGCCCCAGGCGATCTTGTCGTGCACGTCGGGCGTGTCAACGATAAAGCGGTCATTGGGGGAACGACCAGTGCGCTCCCCCGTCTCGATCACCAGCGCGCCGTTGGATGCCATGCGGCCTTCTTCGCGGCGGATAGCGTGCTCGACGAGCTCCGCGGCGGG
>USCJ01000185.1 GCA_900553215.1 uncultured Collinsella sp. | reverse complement strand
TTGCCAACCGCTTCTCGTCTGCGCTGATCTTGCCACCCTTGCAACGCTGCCCGAACGGGAATGGGCATGCGGTTGCGCGGAGATCGCGAAATCGGCGGTGATCGATTCGGATGAGTTCTTCTTCTGGCTCTGCGATAATGCAGGAGCGCTCGCCGTGCGTGATATGAGCATCACGCAAGAAGCGGTCGTGCGCAGTGTGGTGTTCAAGGCGCAAGTCGTTGCTGCCGACGAGCAGGAGACGAAGGGTGTGCGCGAATGCTTGAACTATGGCCACACGCTCGCTCATGCAATCGAGACATGCGCAGGCTATGGGGTCTATTCCCATGGCGCGGCGGTTGCAGAAGGCATGCGCTTCGCGGCGCGTCTTGCGGCAGCGAAGCTCGGCACCTCGCTTGAGTTCGTAGAGACGCAAGACAAGCTGCTCGACACGCTCGGGTTGCCCGCGCTCAATTTCCATGCCAACCCCGAAGAGCTGCTCGACTGCATGTTCTCCGATAAGAAGGTTCGTTCGCATACGCTTCGTTTCGTCTTGCCGCGCGATGTGGGGAGCTGGGAGATCGTCAGTCTCGATCCGGGGTTCGTGCTCGAACATCTGCGTGCCTGGCAGCAGAGCATCGCTTAGAGGCGGCACTGGTCATGCAAAAAGGCACTGCTCATCCAGGAGGTCTGCTCGATAGTGCGCTTGGTATTGAAGCGCTGTCACCTGAAGAACGGGAACGCTTGCTTTTGACGAGCAAGCAGGCTTCGGCGCGCCGTATCGAACGTATCCGTGAACTCCTGGTCGAAAACGAACTTGACGCGATCTATGTTCGCGATCTTTCCAACATCAAATGGGTCACCGCCTTTCAGGGCGTCTTCGATGATGAGACTGCTCATGCGCTCATCATCACGCCACAGGATGCGATCATTCACAGCGATTCACGCTACGGCGAAGCGCTCGAAGCGGCTGCGCAGGGTTCGCAGATCCAGGTGTCTCTCGAGCGGACGAGCCATGCGAATTGGCTTTCGCGCCTGCTTGCGGGCACTTCTGGCAGCAGGCAGCGTGCTGCGATCGAAGACACGCTCACCTTGCGCGAGTTCCATACGCTCGAACAGGCGCTCGCGGATGCATCGGCTCTTCCTGAGCTTGTTGAGCGCGAGCGATTCATCGAAGGTTTGCGTGCGAGCAAGGATGCTCTCGAGATCGCCCTCATGAGAAAGGCGCAGGCCATCACCGATGCGGGCTTCGCATTCATCGTTGACTTCATCGAGCCGGGCATGACGGAAGCACAAGTTCAGCGTGCACTCGATACCTTCATACTCGATGCGGGCGCTGAAGGGCTCGCATTCCCCACGATCGTCGCAACGGGTGCTCACGCGGCAAGCCCGCATGCTCTTTCGGGCGATACGCGCATCGCGTGCGGCAGCGCGATCGTAATGGATTTCGGTGCTCGCTTTGGTGGTTATTGTTCCGACATGACGCGCACGGTGTTCGTGGGAGAGCCTACCGAAAAGATGTACCGTGCGTGGGAAGCCATGAGAAGCGCCAACGAGGCTGCTGAAGCGACACTTCGTTCCGGAAAGACGGGTGCGGAGATCCATGAGCTCGCTGAAGCGGTGCTCGCCGAAGGAGGATTCGCCAACACGATGGGCCATGGGCTCGGACATAGCCTCGGCATCGATATTCACGAGGACCCCGCACTTTCACCGTGCAATACGAAGCCGCTGCCAGCCGGCGCGGTGCTCACGGTCGAGCCGGGCATCTATCTTCCTAATGAATTCGGCATGAGACTTGAAGATTTTGGGGTGGTCACCGAAACGGGTTATGACGTGATCACACAAAGTAGCCATGACATGGTTATAATAGAGCCGCATTAAGCAGAGATAACGAGTAAGAATCGAGGATCCCCGTGGCAATTTCTACCGCTGATTTCCGTAACGGAATGTGCATCGAATATAAGGACAAACTCTGGGTCATCATTGAATTCCAGCACGTGAAGCCAGGTAAGGGTGGTGCATTCGTTCGCACGAAGCTGCGCGATATCCGTTCTGGTCGCGTGGTCGACTACACCTTCAACTCTGGCACGAAGTTCGAGACGCTTCGTCTCGAGAAGAAAGTCATGCAGTACCTCTACAACGATGGCACCGACTACATCTTCATGGACAACGAGTCCTATGAGCAGGTTCCCGTTCCCGAGGACATGGTGGGCGAGAACTCCAAGTGGCTGCGCGAGAACGACATCTGCCAGCTGCTCTTCGCCGACGATGAGCTCATGGGCGTGACCCCGCCGATGTTCATCGAGACCACCATCGTCCAGACCGACCCGGGCTTTAAGGGCGACACCGTCCAGGGTTCCACCAAGCCGGCCACGATCGACACCGGCGCTGTCATCCAGGTCCCCATGTACCTCAACGAGGGCGAGGTCATCAAGGTTGACACCCGCGACGGCAAGTTCGTCTCCCGCGTCTAGCAACCAACTCTTCTAGGAGGACTCATGCCCCAGGAAATCAAGATTGACGGCATCGGCATTTCGCCCGATGTTCTGACCGCCATCGTCTCGCGCGCCGTGTCGGATGTCGAGGGCATCGCCTCCGTTGGCGTCAAGGACCTTGCCACCAACCTTGTCTCCATGATGCTCTCGTCCAAGGCCCCGGCTTCCGAGCCGGCGGTCGAGGCCGAGGTCGTCGGCGACAAGCTCGCACTCACCGTGCGTGTCGTGGTGTTCTTTGGCTATCCGTTCAAGAAACTCGCCGAGGCCGTTCGCGCAGCCGTGGTCGCCGCCATCGATGCCCAGGTGGGCGTCGAGGTCGAGCGCGTTGACGTTTGCATCGACGGCCTCGTTTTCCCCAAGGAGTAACCTTTGAGCCTTAAGGTTTATCGCGGGCGCACGCTTGCCCGCAGTCAGGCGCTGCAGCTGCTGTTCCAGGCCGAGGCCACGGACAGTCCGCTCGAGCGCGTCCTCGAGGGCGATTTCCTGATCTCGAAGGGTCCCCTCGACCCCTATGCGCTGGAGCTTTGTCGCGGTGCCTACGAGCATATCGATCGCATCGACTGTGCCCTGCGCGCCGTCGCCAAGAACTGGGATCTTATGCGCATGCCCGGCGCCGACCGCAACCTGCTGCGTATCGCCGTCTACGAGATGCGCTTCCTCACCGACGAGGAGGTCTCGGACGCTATTGTTATCAACGAGGCCGTCGAAATCGCTAAGGCTTATGGCACCGACCAGTCCGCATCGTTTGTCAACGGCGTGCTGGGCAAGATCGCTCGCAGCGAGGAGCTGCCGGGTGAGGATTTGTACCAAGAGCTGCTGACCGAGGATCGCGCTCGCGAGGAGGCACAGGCTGCCGAGGCGGCCGCCAAGGTCGCTGCCGCTCAGGCTGCCGCCGGTGTACTTGCCGAGGATCCGGACGCTGCTGAGGCCGTCGAGGCCGACTCCGTCGAGGAGTAGCCATGCCAGAGGGTTCCGTCCGCAACTTCGATGAGATCTCGGATCGCCTGGACCAGATCATCGCCACCGTTCGCTCCAAGGATACGTCCCTGGAGCGTTCGCTCGATTTGTTTGACGAGGCGATTGAGCTTGGTTCCCGTGCGGTCGATATGGTCGACAAGTTTGAGCTGACGCCGCGTGAGGCCGACAAGCTCGAGCAGGAATACGATGAGGATGCGGCAAACGAGTCCCAAGATAGACAGGCTGCATCCCCGGATACGAATGGTTGATGGCATTCATGAAACGCGTGCGTCTCGATGACGAACTGATTTCACAGGGCATCTGCGCCGATCGCGCGGATGCCCTTCGCACTCTTATGGCCGG
>USCJ01000184.1 GCA_900553215.1 uncultured Collinsella sp. | reverse complement strand
TCCCGCCGGTAATGCCCAGCAGGATCGTTTTTCCCTCAAGTTGCATTGAATTGTTGGGTGCCGCCGTCATCGTTAGGCTTCCTTGCTGGGGAGCACGAGCAGGCGGTGGCAATACGGGCAGTGCGTAATCTCACTGCCGTCATGGTTGAGGTCGCTCATGGACGACGCCTGCAGCGCGGTGTGGCATACCGTGGGGATGTTGCCCTTGATGGTCTCGACGGCCAGGCCGCGGAACTGCTTGAGCAGACGCTCGTAGTCGGTGAGCACGTCGGCCGGCAGCGTGGCGGCAAGAGCGGTGCGCTCCTTAGTGGCGGCATCGATTTGAGCCTGCAGGTCGGCAGCCTTGGCGCGGGCGGCCTTGGTATCGGCCTTCACGCCCTCCTCGAACTTGGCGATGATGGCCTGCGCGCGGGTCTCGCGGTCGAGCGCCTCTTTGTGGGCGACAACGACATCCTTGCGGGTGTGCTCAATCTTGTCCAGGCGCTTGGCCAGGGTGGCAAGCTCGTTTTCCAGGTCCTGTACCTCGCGGTAGTCGGAGCCGTCAACGTGGCGCTTCTTGGCGGCCTCGATGGCGTTATTGGTCTGGATCTCGGTGGTGTTGAGATCGTCGAGCTCAATATCCAGGTCCTTGCGTTGGGCGTAGAGCTTGGTCATTTCGGCCTTGAGCTTAACGTAGGTCTTGCGCTTGGAAGCGAGCTCCTTGAGCTCCGGCATATTGGCAAGTTCGCTCTTATTGCGGGCGAGCTCCAAATCGATCTGTTGCAGCTTGAGTAGCGTAGCGCCGGCGCTCATAAGTTCTCTCCTTTTGTCACAGTCCACCATTGGCAAGGGTTCAGTATTTTAATCGCATGACGGGGGTCGACCCCGGCGTCAACCGCAGAGTTCATCAAGATATCCACGAACGGCTCCTCGGAGCGATCGTGGCCGAGCAGGATCACCGGCAGCCCGCGTAAGGCAAGGTCTTGCGCCACGTGATAGCCCGCCTCTCCGGTCACGATGACATCCGCACCGGCGGCGATGGCAAGCTCGCCAAAGTCGCCGAGGGAGCCGCCCAGAATGGCGACAGTGCGGCACGGGCGCTCGGCATCGCCCCATACGCGCGGGTCGCTGCCAAACGCCGTGACAGCACGGGCGGCAAGGTCGCGCAGCGTGCACGGGTCGTTGAGCGTTGCAAGCGTGCCCAGGCCGGTCGACTCGGGGTCGTCCATGTGCTCCAGTGAGCTCACGGGCGCGGCGCCCAGCAGCTCACTTAGGCAGGCGCGCGCCTCGTGCGAGCGGTCCAGATTGGTATGGAGCGAAATAATGCTCACATCGCAGCGGGCGGCCTCAAACAGTGCTGCGCTGCACTGGGGACGCGACGCGTCCATCGGGCAAAACGCCTCGGGTGCCTTGATGTAGATAGGATGATGCGTCAACAACACGTTGGCACCGGCCTCCTGGGCGCGGTGCACGTTGGCTTCGATCGCGTCAAGTGCGCAGGCCACGCCGGTAATCTCGGCGGCAGGGTCGCCCACGGATAAGCCTACGTGATCCCAGCTATCGGCATCTGCTTTGGGATAGCGTGCCAGCAAGGCACGCTCGAGATCCGCAACATTCATACGACACCCACGATCGACAGCAGCGCCTGGGCAAAGTCGTCCAGGTCGGCCGGGTTCACGCGGTCATCGAACGAGATGCGAAGGGCGCCCAATGCCTGCTCGCGGCCAATGCCCATGGCGCTGAGCACATGGCTCGGGTCCATGCTGCCGCTCGAGCAGGCAGAGCCGGCCGAAACCTCAAAGCCAGCGGCGTCAAGCTTGATGATGAGCTCTTCGGAGTCCATGCCGTCAACGAAGATCGAAACCATGCCGGGCAGGCGATTGGCTTGCGCGTAGTCGCCCATCGTGGCATGAATGCGCGGATGGGCCGTGAGCGTGGCGTAGAGTTTGTCGGACAAGGTCTGCAGCGTCGCGCGCTCCTGGGCCACGGTCGGCAACAGCGCTGAGGCGGCAGCGGCAAAAGCCAGCTGCGTGCGCAGGTCCTGCGTGCCGGCACGACGACCGGCCTCCTGTCCGCCGCCAAAGATGCGGGGGCGCAACGGCGTGTGGCTCTTAAGGTAGAGCGCGCCGGAGGCCACGGGGCCGCCAATCTTGTGTGCGGCAACGGTCATGGCGTCGACGCCCAGCTCGTGCACATCGAGCGGAATATGCAGATACCCCTGGATGGCATCGGTATGAAACAGGGCGCCCGCGGCGTGCGCGGCGGCGGCAAGCTCGCGGATGGGCTGCACTACACCGGTCTCGTTATTGGCGACCATAATGCTCACGAGCGCTATGTCGTCGCCCAACAAGTCGCTCAGCGCGGCAGGCTCAATGTAGCCCGCACGGCAGGGCTGTACCAGGTCAACGGTAAAGCCCGCGGCTCGCAGCAACGGTAGGTTGTCCAGGATCGAATCGTGCTCGATTGCCGACACGATCACGCGGTCGCGCTTGCGATCGCGCTGGCGGGCGCCCTCGGCAAGTCCAAGGAGCGCCAGCTGATTTGCCTCGGTACCGCCGTTGGTCAAGATAATCTCGGACGGGCGAACGCGTGCACCAAAGCTACGGGCGATCTCGCGACGGGCGACTTCCAGGCGTGCGGCGGCCTTGCGGCCGAGCGAATGCAGCGAGTTGGGGTTGACGCCGGCAAGCTCGCTGTCGTCGTACTCGCGCTGCGCAAGGAGCGCCTCGGCGCGCATGGGCGTCGAGGCGGCATAGTCAAGATTCACGGGTATGCGGTTTTGACCTGCGGTCATAAGGGTTTATGCCTCCTGTGCGGCCTCGTTGCCCAGCTTCTGCAGCAGCGCAACCTCGGCAGCGGGATCTTCGGACTTAAATACGGCGGAACCTGCCACCAGGACATTGGCGCCAGCCTTGACGACCTCGGCAATGTTCTTGGAAGAGATACCGCCGTCGACCTCGATGAGGGGCGAAACGCCGTGACGCTCGCACATGGCCTTGAGCTCATGCAGTTTCGCGATGGTACCGGGGATAAAGCTCTGGCCGCCAAAGCCGGGGTTCACGCTCATGAGCAGCACCATATCGACAACGTCGATGATGCTCTCGAGCACGCAGACAGGCGTGGCGGGGTTGAGCACCACGCCGGCCTTGACGCCGCGCTGCTGCAGGTGCGTGAGCGTGCGGTGCAGGTGCGTGGAAGCCTCGTAGTGCACGGTGATCATGTCGGCACCGGCGTCGGCGTACCAATCGACCGTCTCGTCGGGGTTCGACACCATCAGGTGCGCGTCGACCGGCACGTCGGTGGAGCGCTTGACGGCCTTAAGGATGTCAACGCCAAAGGTGAGGTTGCCGGTAAAATGACCGTCCATGACGTCAAAGTGCACGTAATCGGCGCCGGCGATCTTGTCAAGCTCGCCTTTGAGGTTGGCCATGTCGGCCGAAAGGACGGACGGAGCGATTTTGATGGAACCCATGGTAGAAGCCTTTCTGCGCTAGTCGGTGAGTCCGTAGAACTCTTGAGAGGGGACGCGGTCGGTTAGGATCTCGAGCGCCCTATCCAAAGTAACACCGTTGTAGAGCGTTTGCTCCACGGCAAAGGTGAGCGGAATGTCTACGCCCAGTGAACGGGCGAGCTCGCTCACGCTGCGGGCGGCAACGGCGCCCTCCACGACCATATGCGTGCGCGCCTGGTACTCGTCGAGCGAAACGCCGTGGGCAAACTCGTAGCCAAAGGTGCGGTTGCGTGAATGCTCGGAGGTGCAGGTGGCAATGAGGTCGCCCATGCCGGCAAGCCCCATGCAGGTCATGGCTTGG
>USCJ01000183.1 GCA_900553215.1 uncultured Collinsella sp. | reverse complement strand
CGGCGAGCAGATCCATGGCCTCCGGGTCATCGGCCATGTCTCCGGCGCTCTTGCCATCCCAGCGCCTTTTAACGCCGGGGCCGGCGATGAGGCCCTCGAGGCAGTTGTCGTGGAAGGGGCAGGCGCTGTGCTCGCCAATGGTGTCGCGCGGGTCGCGCGTGACCAGGATGTGACCGGCCTCGGGATGCATCATGCCGTGCACGAGCTTACCGCCCGAGAGCACGCCAGCGCCCACGCCGGTACCGATGGTCAGATACACCACGTCCGTGAGGCCCTGGGCGCAACCAAAGGTGACCTCGCCCAGGCAGGCGACGTTGACGTCGGTGTCGTAGCCGCAGGGAATATTGAGCTCGTTTTGGATGGTGCCCAGCAGGTCAAAGTAGCGCCATGCCGTTTTGGGCGTCTCCAGGATCTTGCCGTATTGGGACGAGGCAGGGTTGACTGCGGTGGGGCCAAAGGCGCCGATGCCCGGCGCGGCGACGCCCTTGTTCGCAAACCATGCGTTGACGGCCTCGACGGTCTCCTGCGGGGTCGTGGTCGCGATCTGCTCGCACTCCAGGACCATACCGTCTGCATAGCCCGTGGCGCAGACCATCTTGGTGCCGCCGGCCTCGAGCGCTCCGATAAGCTGCTCTGCCATAGTATTCCTCTCTGGGACGAGTTGCTCCGTGACTAAAGTATAGCGCTCAAAAAAATAAATGAGGTCGCTATAAAAAGAAACCTCGTGGCCCAACGGGTTCACGAGGTTTCTTTAGTGCCTTTAGTTACTGACCGTCCTTACCCGCGCGGTTCGATTTTATCACGCAGAGACTTGAGGTTCTCCAGTGCCGCGTTAAGCGTCTCGTCTCGTTTGGCAAAGTGGAAACGAATCAGATGGTTGACGGGCTCGCGGAAGAAGCTCGAGCCGGGCACGGCGCCCACGCCCACCTTGGAGGCCAAATCCTCGCAGAAGTCGAGGTCGCTGTTATAGCCAAACTCCGAGATATCCATCATCACGTAGTAGGCGCCCTGCGGCACGTTGTGCGTGAGTCCGATGCTGTCGAGTCCCTGACAGAATAGGTCGCGCTTGGCGGTGTAGAGGTCGAGGACCTCCTGGTAATAGCTGTCGTCGAAGTTGAGGGCGGTGACGACGGCCTCTTGCAGGGGAGCGGCGGCGCCCACGGTGAGGAAGTCGTGAACCTTTTTGATGCGCTCGGTGATTTCGGCAGGAGCGATGGTGTAGCCCAGGCGCCAGCCGGTGATGGAGTAGGTCTTGGATAGCGAGCTGCAACTGATGGTGCGCTCAAACATGCCGGGCAGCGTGGCCATGTACACGTGCTCGTGGGGCGCGTAGACGATGTGCTCGTAGACCTCGTCGGTGATGCAGTAGGCGTCATACTTTTTGCACAGGTCGGCGATAAGGGTGAGCTCCTCGCGGGTAAAGACCTTGCCGCAGGGGTTGGACGGGTTGCATAGAACGATCGCCTTGGGATCGTTGTCGCGGAAGGCCGCCTCCAGGACCTCACGGTCAAAGTCAAAGGTGGGCGGGTTGAGCGGCACGTAGATAGGCTCCGCACCCGAAAGGATCGTGTCGGCGCCGTAGTTCTCGTAGAATGGCGAGAAGATGACGACCTTGTCGCCGGGGTTCGTGACCGTCATCATGGCGGCCATCATGGCCTCGGTGGAGCCGCAGGTGACCACGATGTTCTCGTTGGGGTTGATCGGCATGCCCATAAAGTGCTCCTGCTTGGCGGCAAGCGCCTCGCGCATGGCCTGGGAGCCCCAGGTGATGGAGTACTGGTGGTAAAGCGGCTTGGGGTCGGTGGCAATGGTGCTGAGGCTATCGAGCAGCTGCGCCGGGGGATCGAAATCGGGGAAGCCCTGCGACAGGTTGACGGCACCATACTTGTTGGAGATGCGCGTCATGCGGCGGATGACCGAATCGGTAAAGCCGGCGGTGCGCTCAGATAAGCTCTGCATGGTTATTTTCCTCCCACAATGTAAGATTTCTGGTCGTTAAGCGTGTGCTTCGGGTCGAGAGCGGTCTTGATGGTGTTCATCACGGCAAGATTGTCCTGCGCGGTCTCACGCAGGAAGTACGACCGTTTGGAAATGCCGATGCCGTGCTCACCCGAGGCTACGCCGCCGTAGGAATACGCCTTGGCGTAGGCCTGCTCCATGTTGTCGTGCAGTTCACGCTCCCAGGTCTGCTGGTCGCGGCCGTCACGCACTACGCACAGATGCACGTTACCGTCACCCGCATGACCGAACGCGATCATACGCACACCCGAGGATGCTTCCAGCTCGTTGATATAGCGAACGAAATCCGCCGTGCGGCTGATGGGCACGACGATATCGACCGGCTCCTGCTCGGAAACGGCCTCCACGGCCTTGACAAGCGCGCCGCGCACGCGCCAGATGTCAGCGCACTGCCGCGCGTCGGAGAGCTCGATAAAGTCGAGCGCGCCGTTTTGCAGCGCCAGAGAGCGCACGCGCGCGCTCACCTCCTCGGTGGATAAGGGGAAGGCGAGCGCCTCGGCGCTGCCGTGAACGCGGCCGAGCACGTCGCTCTGGTATTCTGTGGGAATGTCCGCGCCGGTGAGCAGGCGGTTTTCGTCTGCAATGATGCGCCGCAGCGCGGAAAGATCAAGTGCCATAATAAATTCCTCCCGGAAAGGCGTACCGCCGCCCGCGCTCCCTGCGTTGCGGGAGCGCGGCGGCGGTCAGATGGTGTTTACTGATTGATCAGGTCCTGATCCCAGCCCACTGCGATGAAGTAACCGCCGAAGGTGTTGTTGAACACGTCCTCCGTCGCGCTGGACTGGAAGGCTTCGACGACCTTCTCATAGATGGCGGCGGTGTCGGGGTCTTCGACGTCAGCGGTGCGCGCGGCGATCAGATTCCAGTACTCCTCCACGTCGAGGACGCTGTCCTTGTAGATGGCCTCGTCGGTCTTGAGGCCAAAGTCGAGCGCGTAGTTGCCGTTCACGACCGCGGCGGCCACGTCGGGCAGGACGGAGGGGATGGTGTTGGCCTTGAGTTCTTCGATGGTGATGTTGACCTTGTAGCTCGTGATATCGTCAACGGTGGGGTTAAAGGCGGCGTTGGGGTCGAGCTCGATGAGGCCCGCGGCTTCGAGCACCTTGAGCGCGCGGCCGCCGTTGGTCAGATCGTCGGGAATGGCGACGACGTCACCGTCTTTGAGCTCGTCAACGGAACTGACCTTCTGGGAGTAGAGGTTCAGCGGGATGATGAAGGTGTTGCCGATGTTCTGGATCGCATAGCCGTAGTTGTCGATCTCGTTCTGGAGATAAATGCGGTGCTGGAAGGCGTTGAGGTCGATGTCGCCGTTGGCGAGCGCGTTGTTCGGGGTCACGTAGTCCGAGAACTGCACGATCTCGAGGTCGATGCCCTCGTCGGCGAGCGCGGCCTTCGCGCTCGCCCACAGGTCGTCATAGATGCCGCCGACCACGCCGAGCTTGACGGTCACGGTCTCGCCGGTCTGATTGTCGGTGTTGGCATCGCCGTTGTCGGCGGAGTCGCCGGCCTTGGAGCCGCAGGCGGTCAGCGCGAGGGCGAGCGTGGCGGCTGCAAGGGCGAGGGCAAAGAACTTTTTGAGCTTCATGGAAATATCCTCCGTTAAAATAATTTTTTGTAATGGGGTGGGCAGGGACTGTATGGGGATCACGTTAATGCGTGTTCTTTTTGACGATGCGTCCGCCGGCAAATTCGATGACGCAGACGATGAGCACAAGGACGAGCACGGTGACGTTCGTGATGTCGGCCATGTTGCGGTCGTGGCCGTAGCGGATGG
>USCJ01000182.1 GCA_900553215.1 uncultured Collinsella sp. | reverse complement strand
CCTCGGCAATCTCCTCGAGCGTGCCCGTGCCGCCCGGAAAGGCGATGAACGCATCGCCGAGCTCGATCATCTTGGCCTTACGCTCGGCCATATCACTCGTCACGATCAGGTCGTCGATACCATCGTGCTGAAACTCGGCCTCGATAAAAAAGCTCGGCTCCACACCGGTCACGTGTCCGCCGGCATCGAGCACGCTATCGGCGAGCGCGCCCATCAGCCCCGACTTGGACCCGCCGTATACCAGCGCGTGGCCGTTGGAGCCAATCCATGTGCCGAGCTGCTGCACCGCAGGCAGAAACGCCGGGTCGTTACCGACGCTGGCGCCCAGGTATACCGTGATATTCATATTCAGCCCCCTTGTTGTGACGCGCGGCGCCCGCCCTAGCGTTGGCGTCGGCGATATTCGCGCACGCGGCGCGACAGGTCGGCGAGCTCATCGCGATCGAGCTCTTCCAGATGCTCAAGATCGTCCATAAAGCGCGCCATGGTGTCCTTTTGGCGCATCTTGATGAGCGTATTGCAGTAGTTCACCGCCACGCCCGTGAGCATGGCGATGTAGAAGATGCTGATGACGCTCAAAACGACGGTGATAGCGCGGGCAACCGGCGTTTCGGCCGGGATATCGCCAAAGCCGATCGTCGATACGGTCTCAAAGCTAAACCAGAGGCCATCGCCAAACGTAAGGGTCGCAGGGTCGGACAGCCAGACGGCCGTCGAGCACAGCAGGTAGAAGATAAGGAACAGGCCGGTGATGCGCGCAAAGCCAGCCTGGCGCAACACGTCGGCAAGCGTCCTCAACTTGTTCATCGCGACCCCTTTTCCCAAGCGTCCAATCATGTTCGTTCGGTATTGTCCCACACTCGGCACTCGAGGACGCTCCTTTTGTGCTGGCAGAAAGGGACTGTCCCCAACTGCCGGCACATAAGGAACGTCCCTAAGTGCCAACTCCGGCAAAGAGTGTCCCCGGCGACTAGTCGTTTAAGAACGTCCCCAATGACTACTACAACTGCCGGACAGATTGGGAACGTCCCTAAGTGCCGGATGTTAGGCAAGCTGAGCTGGTATCCTTATGCGGTATTATCTCGACTCGATAGGATTGCCTGTGAAACCTTCCGCCGTCCTTCGCTTAGCTCTATATCGCACCCTAGCCGTCGCGCTTGCTGCGCTCACACTACTGAGCGCCGTCATGCCCACCCCAGCCTTTGCCGCCGACTCCGACCAGCAGGTCAAGACGGTCCGCGTTGGCTGGCTCGTCAACAACAAAGGCTTCCAGGAAGGCACGCCGGGCGAGCGCCTCTCGGGATGGGGCTACGAGTACCTCCAGACCCTCTCGTATTACACAAAGGGCTGGCAATACGAATACGTTAGCGGCACCTTCTCCGAGCTTATGGACATGCTCGAGGCAGGCGAAATCGACCTCATGCCCAACATCTCGTATTCGGCAGAACGCGAGCAGAAGCTGCTCTTTTCCTCGAACCCCGAGGGCACCGAGCGCTACTACATCTACGCCAGGCCCGACCGCGACGACCTGGCCAAGGGTGACCCCCAGGCGCTCCAAGGCCTCACCATCGGCTGCAACTCTGGCGTTATGCAAACTATCGTCGGCCAGCAGTGGCTCGCCGACGAAGGCGTTACCTGCACCTATAAAGAAATCGACACCGGCAGTGCCCTCTTTGAGGCGCTTGCAGACGGCGAGGTCGACGCCGTCATCATGAACGACACCATTTCGTCGCCCGATGCGTCACCCATGTTCTACGTAGGCTCGAGCGACTACTATTTTGCCGTTCCCAAAAGCCGCCCTGATCTGATGAACGACATCAACGCCGCCATGACGACCATCGCCCGCGATAACCCGCGCTATAACGAGGAAGTCAAATCGAGTTACTCGACCCAAAACAGTGGCTCGTCATCGCTCACCGGCCCCGAGACCACCTGGCTCAAAGAAAACGGCAATACCATCACGATCGGCTATCTTAAAAACCAACTTCCCTACTGTACGCAAAATGACGACGGCGAGATGGAAGGGTCGCTCGCCTCGCTTGCAACGACGTTGCACGACAAGTTTGGCATTACGGTCAAAACAATCGCACTCTCGAGCAACAAACAAATGATCAAAGCCCTTTCCAACGGGACCATCGATGTCGCCCTGCCGTTGTTTCGCGACTACTGGCTCGCCGAGCAGACAGGGGTCATCCAGTCAAACTCGATGGGAACGGTTTCGCTGACCGCCATTCACAGTGGCAAAAACCTGAACAGCGACCTTAAGAACATCGCTTGTACAAAGAGCACAATCGTTAACCGTTTTGAGCTCGAAAGTCTCTTTCCGAACGCAACGGTAACCGAGTATTCGAATGACGGCGAGGTGCTCAAAGCCCTCGATGAGGGGAAGGCACGTTGCATCATTGTCCCCAGCACGCGCCTGGAAACTCTCCGCGACATCTACGACATCGAGGATTTCGAAACACAGGAACTCACCAACACGGCACAACTATCGTGTTTAATTTCGCGCGGCAAGCCCGAGCTGCTGGGAATCATAAATAAGGGCATCGTCAATGCAGGTGAATCGCTCTCTGCAAACAGCTATTTCCCCACATCGTACTCGGCGCAAGAATCGGATGCGTTCCGACTTCTCTACCGCAACCGCATCGTCATTGCGGCAGTCGTCATTTGCATTTTGCTCACCGGCATCGTCATCCTTGTCTGGTCGCTTTACCGCGCACAGGAGGAACGGCAGAAAGCCGATGCCGCCAACGCCGCCAAAACCGCTTTCCTCACGCGCATGAGCCACGACATCCGCACGCCGCTCAACGGCATCCTGGGCCTTATCGAAATTGAGGAATTGAGAGAAGGCGACATGCAGGTCGCCCGCGAAAGCCGCGCCAAGGCGCGCGTTGCCGCCAATCACCTGCTGTCACTGATTAACGACATCCTCGAGATGGGCAGGATCGAGGAGCGCAAAGTGACGCTCGAGCACGAATCATTCAACCTTAAAGAGCTGTGCGACAATGCGCTCGTACTGTGCAAGCTCCGCGCATCGGACCGCGGCATAACCATGCTCGACACCAGCGAGCCCTACGCTGTCGACCAATATATGATCGGCAGCCCCACCCATATTCGGCAGATCCTTGTCAACCTGCTCGACAACAGCATCAAGTACAACAAGCACGGAGGCACCGTCACGTTCTCATCGACCATCAAACCGGTCGACGACGAGCACGCCGTGTTTTGCTTTAGCGTCTCGGATACCGGCATTGGTATGACATCCGAGTTTTTGGCACACATTTACGAGCCGTTTGCCCAGGAAGGCGACGATGCGCGCAGCAAGTTCCAAGGAACCGGCATTGGCATGTCTATCGTCAAATCGCTCATCGATATGATGGGCGGCACGATTGAGATTTCGAGTGAGGTTGGCGTGGGGAGTACGTTTGACGTCCGGATTCCGCTCGATATCGACAAGAACCCTCAGATAAAAGAATGTGCAGACACGCAGGTAAGCAGCTGCTCACTCGCCGGCATGAACGTCCTTTTGGCAGAAGATAACGAACTCAATGCCGAGATTGCCCAAGCTCTGCTCGAAAGCGAAGGCATCGTCGTGACTCGCGCCGCCGACGGCAACGAAACGGTCGATCTATATGTTGGTCGTCCCGCCGGCAGCTTCGATGCAATCCTGATGGACATCATGATGCCGGGCATGGACGGCTACGAGGCAACCCGGGCGATCCGCCTGAGCGAAAAGGCCGATGCGGCCGACATCCCCATCATCGCGCTCACCGCCAACGCCTTTGCCGAAGACGCCAAGGCGGCACACGACGCCGGCATGAACGCCCATCTG
>USCJ01000181.1 GCA_900553215.1 uncultured Collinsella sp. | reverse complement strand
TGATCTCCTTCATGGCCGACGTCATCGGCATCCGCGACGACATGTACATCGGCAAGGGCGACGCCTACATGGCCGAGGTCTCCGAGTCTGTCCAGCAGGCCTACGAGGACGGCGTTCTGGATCACCGTCCCACGCTCATCTCCCTGCAGTCCGATTCCGACCACCCCACGCAGTCCTCTGCCGACATGCTCTACCTCATCAACGAGTTTGGCGGTCTTGAGAACCTCAAGGGCAAGAAGGTTGCCGTTACCTGGGCCTATTCACCCTCTTACGGCAAGCCGCTGTCCTGCCCGCAGTCGCTGATCAGCCTGCTGCCCCGTTTTGGCATGGACGTCACCCTGGCTCACCCCGAGGGCTACGACCTCATGCCCGAGGTCGTCGAGCGCGCTAAGGGCTACGCCGCCGAGTCCGGCACCACCTTTAAGCAGGTCAACACCATGGCCGAGGCCTTCGAGGGCGCCGACATCGTGATCCCCAAGAGCTGGGCTCCGTTTGCCGCCATGGAGAAGCGCACCAACCTGTACGCCGAGGGCGACGACGCCGGCATCGCCGCGCTCGAGAAGGAGCTGCTCGCCCAGAACGCTACGCATCAGGATTGGTGCTCCACGACCGAGCTCATGGAGAAGACTGCCAACGGCCAGGACACCATCTTTATGCACCCGCTGCCCGCCGACATCTCCGGTGTCTCCTGCGAGCACGGCGAGGTCAACGCCGACGTCTTCGACATGCACCGCGTGGGCATGTACAAGGAGGCCAGCTACAAGCCGTACGCTATCGCGGCCATGATGTTCCTGCAGAAGGTTGCCGATCCCGCCGCTACCCTCAAGGCCCTCGACGAGCGCAACACCGCCCGTTGGTTCCAGGCCTAAAGCTGGGTTGAGAAATGGCTAAGCGTATTGTTGTCGCCCTGGGTGGAAACGCCCTCGGCGCCAACCTTCCCGAGCAGATGGAGGCCGTCAAGACGACTTCCAAGGCTATCGTCGACCTGATCGAGGAGGGCAACGAGGTCGTCATCGTGCATGGCAACGGTCCCCAGGTGGGTATGATCGCCAATGCGATGGCCGAGCTCACGCGTTCTAATCCTCAGAAGTACATTCCCTGCCCGTTGTCCGTTTGCGGCGCCATGAGCCAGGGCTACATTGGCTATGACCTGCAAAACGCCCTGCGCGAGGAAATGCTCGACCGCAATATCGACAAGGGCGTCGCCACCGTGCTCACCCAGGTCGAGGTTGCGGCGGACGATCCGGCCTTTGCCGACCCGGTCAAGCCGATTGGTCCGTGGATGAGCGGGGCCGAGGCAAAGGAGCTGGAGGCCGATCGCGGCTACCAGTTCATCCACGACGAGAAGCAGGGCTTCCGTCGCGTGGTTGCCTCGCCCAAGCCCGTGAACATCGTCGAGCTCGACACCATTAAGTCGCTCGTCGAGTCCAACCATGTGGTGATTTCCTGCGGCGGTGGCGGCATTCCCGTCACCAAGGCCCAGGGCAACCACCTTAAGGGCGCTGCCGCCGTCATCGATAAGGACTTTGCGGCCGAGAAGCTCGCCGAGCAGCTCGACGCCGATGCTCTGATTATCCTGACGGCCGTGGAGAAGGTTGCCATTGGCTTTGGCACCGACCACGAGCAGTGGCTCGACACGCTGACCGCTGCCGATGTTAAGCGTCTGTCCGAGGCCAACGAGTTCGGTCGCGGCTCCATGTTACCTAAGGTTCAGGCCGCTTCAACGTTTGCCGAGAGCAAGCCGGGCCGCACGGCGCTCATCACGCTGCTCGAGAAGGCGCGTGACGGTCTTGCCGGCAAGACCGGTACCACGTTTACCGGCGACGCTGAGTAGGCATATCGCACTGATGTAGAGGAGGGTGTCCTGCGCCGCGGGATGCCCTCCTTTGTGCTACAGAGAGACGAGGGGCGCTCGCTGGAAAAAACAAGTGCGTGCCTGTTCCGACGGAGTGCGAGCTTGCTATGGTGGGTATAGCAACTATGATGTCCAAGGTGGCCAGGGGAGGTTTGCGGAGATGAAACTCGGTTGCGTCATTATGGCTTCGGGCGAGGGCAAGCGGTTTGGCTCTAACAAGATGCTTGCCGATATCTATGGCGAGCCGCTGATTGCCCGGACCATCGATTCGGTCCCCCGGGGCTTTGACGTTGTGGTTTCGACGCGTTGGCCCGAGGTCGCTCAGATTTGCGAGGGCAAGCATTGCCCGTGCGTGCTGCACGATGGCGAGCTGCGCAGCGAAAGCGTCCGTGCGGGCCTTTCGTGGGGAGTCGAACGCAACTGGAAAGGTTGCCTCTTTTTGCCGGGCGACCAGCCGCTCGTGAGTTCGGATTCTTTTGAGGCTATGGTTCGTGCATTTGACGAGCGTGGCCGCAAGCATCCGGTGCGTCTTGCGTGCAACGGTGAGCCTTCGAGCCCGGTGCTCTTTCCGGCGGAACTGTTCGATGCACTTATGCGTCTTGAGGGTAAGGACGGCGGCGGTTCGATCCTCAAGGACCGTACTGACGTGGTGCTGGTCGAGGCGCGTGCCTACGAGCTGTGGGACGTCGATACCGTCAAGGGACAGCGACGCATAACGGAGCACATCGCCGCCTGCTCGTATTTTGATCGCGTGGCCAACTGCATCAATCAATAAGGAGCAATTATGATCATCATCAAAAACGGCGCACTCGTGACGCCCCAGGGGCTTCGCCGCGCCGATCTTGCCATGGATGGCGATAAGATCGTGCGAATCGCCGCGGCAATCGAGCCGGGCGCGGGCGATACCGTCGAGGATGCTGCGGGCTGCTGGGTGTTTCCCGGCTTTATCGACGGCCACACGCACATGCAGTGCTGGACCGGCATGGATTGGACAGCCGATAGCTTTGAGACCGGCACGCGCGCGGCTGCCTGCGGCGGCACGACGACCATTGTGGACTACGCGACGGCCGATCGCGGCGTGACCATGCCCGATGCCTTGGCCGAGTGGCATCACCGTGCAGATGGAACCTGCACGGCCAACTATGCCTTTCATATGGCACTCGCCGAGTGGAATGAGCGCAACCGCGCCGATCTTTCGGCCATGCGTGAGGCGGGCGTATCGTCGTTTAAGACCTACTTTGCCTATGACCACCTGCGCTTGGACGATGCCGAGACGCTCGAGGTGCTCGAGGAGCTCAAGCGCGTGGGCGGTATCCTGTGCGTGCATTGCGAGAACGGTACGCTGGTGAATGAGCTGCAGAAGCGCGTGTTTGAGCAGGGGATTCATAGCCCCGAGGGCCATGCGCTCAGCCGTCCGGATGTGTGCGAGGCCGAGGCAGTAAGCCGCCTGCTGTACCTGGCGCACCTTGCCGGCGACACGCCGGTCAACGTGGTGCACCTTTCGACCAAGCTGGGGCTCGAGGCCATCCGTGCCGCCAAGGCGCGCGGGCAGAAGAATATCTATGTCGAGACCTGCCCTCAGTATCTGATGCTCGACGATACTTGCTATTTGGAGCAGGGCGAGGACGGCTTTGCGGGTGCCAAGTATGTGATGAGTCCGCCGCTGCGCCATGCTGGCGACCGTGCGGCTCTGCGCGAGGCGCTTGTGGCCGGCGAGATCGATACCATCGCCACCGACCACTGCAGCTTTAATCTGCACGGGCAAAAGGACCGCGGGCGCGACGACTTCCGCGCGATTCCCAACGGCGGGCCCGGCGTGGAGCATCGTCCCGTCGCGATTGCCACGAGCTTTGAGGGACAGCTGGGCCCCGAGGACCTCTGCCGCCTGATGAGCGAGAACCCGGCGCGCGTGTTTGGCATGTACCCGCGCAAGGGCTGTCTTGCCGAGGGCTCCGATGCCGACGTGTGCGTGTGGGATCCCAAGGCGCGCTGGACGATCA
>USCJ01000180.1 GCA_900553215.1 uncultured Collinsella sp. | reverse complement strand
ACGAGCCTGCCGGTGGGCGGCACCTCGACGCATTGCGTGCTCACCGCGCACTCGGGCATGCGCAACCTGAGCATGTTCGACGACATTCACTCGCTGGAGCCCGGCGACCTGGTGCTGCTGCACACCATGAACAAGACACTCGCCTACAAGATGGTGGACTCCGAGGTGGTGCTGCCCGAGGAGATGGAGTCGCTGACCATCGAGCCCGGCGCCGACAAGGTGACGCTCGTTACCTGCACGCCCTATGGCGTGAACGACCATCGCCTGCTGGTGCATTGCGTGCGCACCAAGTACAACAAGAAGGACGTCGACAAGCAAAAGTCGCTGGCCGGCCGCCACTGGGGCAAGCGCGAGTTTGCCGTGCTCATCGTGGTCGTGGCCATTGTGCTGTTGCTGCTGGACATCGTGATCCACGCGGTCCGCAAGCGCCGCAAGGCCAAGGCCTCGGCATAAGACATTCTTCAGATCCACCACAATGGGGGCAGGCACCTTTGTGGTGGTCGGGGCTTCCAAACCATCACAACATTCGATGAAAATCGCGATTTTGGCGAAAAACGTCGAATGTTGTGATGCTTTTCGCTGTGGGCGGCGCGGTTTTCGCTATGGACGGTGCGGTTTCGCTGCAGAATCGCCAGCCCGCCGCCTGCCAATCCGCCGCCCTCGTTACGTTTTCGCTGCATTTGGGTAAAGCACCTGCTCCAAGCGGCGTTGCCTTGTATACTAGAGCGGTTTATCTGTTATGCGGAAGGGAGCGCCTATGGCACTCAGCGAGAAAGATGTGCGCGGCATCGCCGAGTACGCAAAGATCGCACTGACCGATGACGAGCTCGCCCAGATGACGTCCTACATGAACGACGCCGTCCAGATGCTCGAGCCCGTCCTGCAATATGACTTGCCCGACGTGGAGCCCACGTTCCATCCCATCGGAAGCCTGTCCAACGTGATGGGCGACGACCTGCGCGAGCCCGAGCGCGATCTGCCGCTCGACGTCGCGCTCGAGAACGCCGGCAGCGCGCGCGACCGCTACTTCCGCGTGCCGTCCATTTTGGGAGAGGGGGAGAGCGAGTAATGGCGCAGAGCTTCGATTCCCTTACCGCCGCCCAGATTGCCGCGGGCGTTGCCGCCGGCGACTTTACCGCTACCGAGGTGGCCCAGGCCTCCCTCGACGCCATCGATGCACGTGACGAGAAGGTCCAGGCATTCCTGCAGGTGGCGCCCGAGCTTGCGCTCGAGGCCGCCGCGCGCGTGGATGCCGACCGCGCCGCAGGCAAGCCGCTGCCCCCGCTCGCGGGCGTGCCGCTGGCCATCAAGGACAACATGAACCTCGTGGGCACGCGCACTACCTGCGCTTCCCGCATGCTCGGGGACTACCAGAGCGTCTACACCGCCACCTGCGTCCAGCGCATGCTCGACGCCGGCTGCCTGCCCATGGGCAAGGCCAACATGGACGAGTTTGCCTTTGGCAGCTCCACCGAGAGCTCGGCCTTCCACCGCACCAACAACCCCTGGGATACCGAGCGCGTGCCCGGCGGCTCCTCGGGCGGCTCTGCTGCAGCCGTCGCCGCGGGCGAGGTCGCGCTCTCGCTGGGCTCGGACACCGGCGGCTCCATTCGCCAGCCGGCGTCGCTGTGCGGCGTGGTGGGCTTTAAGCCCACGTATGGTGCCGTGAGCCGTTACGGCGTGGTTGCCTTTGGCTCGTCGCTCGACCAGGTGGGTCCCTTTGGCCGCACGGTCGAGGATGTCGCGCTGGCCATGAACGCGCTTACCGGCGCGGGCCACGATCCGTACGACTGCACCAGCCAGGATTGCGCCGTCGACTTTACCGAGCATCTCAACGACAGCATCGAGGGCAAGCGCGTGGGCATCATCCCCGCGTTTATGGAGGCCGAGGGCCTGACGCCCGAGGTCAAGGCCGCTGTTCAGCGCGCCGCCCAGGAGCTGCAGAACCAGGGCGCCGAGCTGGTCGAGGTCGACCTGCCGCACCTGGATGCCGCCATCGCCGCCTACTACGTCATCGGCCCGGCCGAGGCGTTCTCCAACCTGGCCCGCTTCGACGGCATTCGCTACGGCTATCAGGAGGAGGGCTGCGCCAACCTGTCCGACCAGAGCTCGCTTTCGCGCGCCCACGGCTTTGGCGCCGAGGCCAAGCGCCGTCAGATGCTCGGCGCCTACCTGCTGAGCTCGGGCGTGTACGACAAGTACTACTACGCTGCGCAAAAGGCCCGTACGCTCATCACGCGGGACTACGACGCCGCGTATGCCAAGGTGGACACCATCCTCATGCCAGCCTCGCCGCGCACGGCCTTTAAGTTTGGCGAGATCAGCGACCCCACGCAGATGTACCTCTCCGACCTGTACACCATCTCGCTCAACATTTGCGGCAACGGCGGCATCTCGGTGCCGCTGGGCCTGGGCGAGGACACTCAGCTGCCCGTTTCTGCCCAGCTGGTGGGCCCGGCGTTTAAGGACCGTCAGCTGCTCACGTTTGCCCGCGCCCTGGAGCGCGGCTTTGCCGATGCCGCCACGGGCGCGCCCGTGCTTTCCGTCGCGCCCGATTTTGCCGGGAAGGGAGGCGAGCTGTAATGAAGGAGCTTTCCGAGGTCCTGCAGGATTGGGAGGCCGTGATCGGCCTGGAGATCCACACCGAGCTCACCGCACTCGATACCAAGATGTTCTGCAACTGCAAGCTCAGCCACGATGACGAGCCCAACGCCAACGTGTGCCCGGTGTGCCTGGGCCTGCCCGGCGCCCTGCCGGTGCCCAACAAGCGCGCTATCGAGAGCATCGTCAAGGCGGGTCTGGCCACCAACTGCGAGATCCAGCGCCACTCGATGTTCTACCGCAAGCACTACTTCTATCCCGATATGGCCAAGAACTTCCAGACCACGCAGGGTCCGGTCGCCTTTGCCATGTACGGTCACCTTGATCTGGATGTGACCGGTCGCGGTGCCGCCGAGCGCCCCGAATGCGCGTTTGGCGAGGCCGAGGCCCAGAGCCTGGCGAGCGCCTCGGCCAACGCCGAGGGCTTGTCCACGTCCATGACGTCGACCATGCGCGAGGGCAACCAGCGCGCCGGCCACCTGGCCAGCTATGACGCGTCCAACTTGCAGATGCCCGAGCGTCGCGAGGACGGTTCCTACACGGTGCCCATCCGCATCCTGCGCATCCACATGGAGGAGGACGCCGCCAAGATGGTTCACGTGGGCGGCGCCGAGGGCCGCATTACCGCCGCGGCCGAGTCGCTCGTCGACTACAACCGCTGCGGCACGCCGCTGATCGAGCTCGTCACCGAGCCCGACCTGCGCACGCCCGAGGAGGCGCGCCTGTTCATGCAGAAGCTGCGCCAGATCTACCTGGCCTTAGGGATCTCCGACTGCTCTATGGAGGAAGGCTCCTTGCGCTGTGACGGCAATGTGTCGCTGCGCCGCCGCGGCGAGACCAAGCTGGGTACCAAGACCGAGCTCAAGAACCTCAACTCGTTTAAGAGCCTGCATGACGGCCTTGCCTACGAGATCTGCCGTCAGGCCGAGGTGCTCGAGGAGGGCGGCATCATCTATCAGGAGACCCGCCACTGGGAGCCCAGCCGCAAGCGCACCGTGGTCATGCGTGTGAAGGAAACGGCCGACGACTATCGTCTGTTCCCCGATCCCGACTTGGCGCCGTTCGACCTGGACGACGAGTTTATCGATCGTTGCCGTGGCGAGATCCCCGAGCTGCCCGATGCCAAGCGCGCTCGTTTTGAGGCCGACTTTGGCATTAAGACGGCCGACGCCGAGCAGATTGCCGGCGACCCGGAGTTTGCCGAGTTCTTTGAGGCCGCCGCTGCCGGTATGGCTGGCAAGGAGGCCCAGACGGGCGCAAACC
>USCJ01000179.1 GCA_900553215.1 uncultured Collinsella sp. | reverse complement strand
CGAGAGCGTTAACGACGAAGACCGTGCTCGCGTGTCCGAGCTTCTTGCCGATGCCGGTTACTGCGATGTGTCGCTTGTCGAGGGTGTGCCCAACCTCTACATCAAGGTGACCGCCACGGCCGGGGGCCATACCGCGGTCGTCGAGATTACCGACCACCACACCAATGTCACGTGCCATACGCTCGATGGTATTCCGGTATGCGGCAAGTCGGCGGGGGAGTGTGCCGCCTGCGCCGAGCGCGTCGTGGCCGAGCGTGCGGCAGATAGCGCCGACACACCTATGTCGATTGAGTCCATCATCGACTTTATCGAGGACGGTGACATTGAGGACGCCCGCGCTGCCGTTGAGCGTCAGATTGAGCTGAACGGTGCGATCAGTGCCGAGGGCCTGGCGCACGCTTGGGGCGCCGAGGTGGGCCGTACGCTGCTTGGCGCACGTGCCGATGACGTCGCCTGCCGTGCCCGTGCCCGTGCAGCCGCCGGGTCCGACGCTCGCATGAACGGTTGCGCGCTGCCGGTCGCCATTGTGTGCGGCTCGGGCAATCAGGGCATTACCTGTGCGCTGCCGGTTATGGAGTATGCCGAGTACCTGCGCTGCGACCACGAGCGCCTAGTGCGCGCCGTGATGCTGTCTGATCTGATCGCCGTGCATATCAAGAGCTATATTGGTGCGCTCTCGGCGTTTTGCGGTGCTATTTGCGCCGCATGCGGTGCCGGTGCCGCGATTACCTGGCTGTGCGGTGGCACGCGTGAGCAGATTGGCGCGACGGTCTCGAACACGCTCGGTAACGTGGGCGGCATCGTGTGCGATGGCGCCAAGGCAAGCTGCGCCGCCAAGATTTCGGCTGCCGTCGATGCTGCGATTCTGGGCCACGATATGGCCATGCAGGGCCGCGGCTTCCGTGCCGGCGAGGGCCTCATCCAGGATACCGTCGAGCAGACAATCGCTAGCATGGGCTACGTGGGCCGCGTGGGCATGAAGGATACCGACGTCGAGATCCTCAACATCATGATCGGCAAGACTCGTATCTGCTAGTAGTTAAGTTGCGGTGAGATAGTTCCTAAAATGGCCCGGTTGAGGGTCAAACAGGAACTATCTCACCGCAACTGCGTTAGATGTTCTGATTCTTACGAGAGTTCGTCGGCTATTTGGTGCTCGTAGAAGGCTTCTACTACGGCGTTAAAGTCGCGGGCGAAGTCTTCCATGGTTCCGTGCCAGGTGGCTCGGCCGGGTTTTCCCTGGCCAACATAGGCGGTTTGGATACCGCAGGCGGGGCTGGGGAAGTCGCGCTTGGGGTCGTTGCCCACCATGAGGACCTCGTGTGGCTCGAGCCCCATCACCTGAAGCTGCTCGAGATAGTAGGTGGCATCGGGCTTGCAGCGGGTGGTGTTTCCCATGTGCGTGACGAGCTCAAAGGGGGCGTCGGCCAGGTCGCCCCAACCCATGCGGCACTCGATGGCTCCCTGCGGAAAGCTGGGGTTGGTGAAGAGCGCGCAGCGCAGCCCTGCGTCCTGTGCAGCCTGAAGCGCGGCGTGTGCGCCCGGCATGGCGTGGGCGTTGATGACGTCGTCATTCTTATGCGGGAGAACTTCGCGGTCGTAGTAGGTAAACGCCTCGTAGATGATAGGATCGGAAAGGCAGATGCCGCACCTGCGCTCGACCTCGGTGCGGTAGAACTCAAGATTGGTGCGATTATCCGTGCCGCTTCGGCGATTGGCGTTGAGGTCGACCAGGATGGTGCCGAGGCGCGCCATCGTGCCACCGCGGCTGCGGCGACCAATATCCGCGAGCATCGACGAGACATCCTTAAAATAGCGAAGGATGAACGCGTTGAGGTTGATGCTAAGAAGCGTCTCGTCCATATCGAAAACGACTGCTTTGAGCACGCGGGCACCTTTCTCGAAAAATCGTTCCAGAATCGTTGGCTCCGAATACTTTACCCCAAAGCCGTATGCCTAACTGCCTATCGTCAACTTATGGAGACGGTCGTCAACAAGATTGCGAAAAAGTCTCCATACGAGTAAAAAATCGCAGTTCACGCTTGAAATCGAAATGATTTCCCCGTAACCTATACGAACGTGATTGCATAAGCGTCACATTAGTATCTGTCGGCTCCCGAGTGTTCCTAAACGTTGTGTGCTTGTCGCACCCTTCTGTAGGTCCTAGCAATCGGGGCCCCGTAGTTCGAAAGGGGTCCACCTTTGAGTGAGATTCAGAACTCGTCCATTTTCTCTCTTGACGATGTCAACGAGGAGGAGATGAACAACCTCATCGACGGTACGATTACCGACTTTGATGAGGGCGATCTCGTTAACGGCACTGTCGTTAAGATCGAGCATGACGAGGTGCTCGTTGACATCGGATTCAAGTCCGAGGGCGTTATCCCGGTCCGCGAGCTGTCCATCCGCAAGGACGCTAACCCTGCAGACATCGTTGCACTCGGTGATCCCATCGAGGCCCTCGTTCTCCAGAAGGAGGACAAGGACGGTCGTCTGGTCCTGTCCAAGAAGCGTGCCGAGTACGAGCGTGCTTGGAACCGCATCGAGGAGAAGTTCAACTCCGGCGAGAACGTCGAGGGCGAGGTTATCGAGGTTGTCAAGGGCGGCCTGATCCTCGACATCGGCCTGCGTGGCTTCCTGCCCGCTTCCCTCGTCGACCTCCGTCGCGTCAAGGACCTCACCTCCTACATGGGTACCCGCATCGAGGCCCGCGTCATCGAGATGGACCGCAACCGCAACAACGTCGTCCTCTCCCGTCGCGTCGTGCTCGAGGAGTCCCGTAAGGCCGAGCGCTCCGAGATCCTGTCCAAGCTCAAGTCTGGCATGCGTCTCCAGGGCACTGTTTCCTCCATCGTCGACTTCGGCGCCTTCGTCGACCTCGGCGGTATCGACGGCCTCATCCACATCTCCGAGCTCTCCTGGAACCACGTCAACCATCCTTCCGAGGTTGTCAAGGTCGGCCAGGAGGTCGAGGTCGAGGTTCTCGACGTCGACCTCAACCGCGAGCGTATCTCCCTGGGTCTCAAGCAGACCACCGAGGATCCGTGGCGCGCACTGGTCAAGAAGTACCCCGTCGGTGCTATCGTCGAGGGCACTGTGACCAAGCTTGTCCCGTTCGGCGCTTTCGTCGACCTGGGCGAGGGCATCGAGGGCCTGGTGCACATCTCCGAGATGGCCAACAAGCACGTCGATCAGCCTTCTCAGGTCACCCACGTGGGCGACAAGGTTCAGGTCAAGGTCATGGAGATCGACCTCGACCGTCGTCGTATCTCCCTGTCCATGAAGTCCGCTGCTGAGACTCTGGGCGTCGAGATTGAGGTCACCCCGCTGCCTTCCGAGAAGAAGGACGAGGAGACCGACGCCGAGTAAATCGGTTTGACGATCACTTGTTTTAAGGGATCCGTCCGCAATGGACGGGTCCCTTTTTGCATTTGCAGCTGTGGTGCACGATGATGCCGGGCTATCTGTTTGCTATTTGGTTGTCGGTGCATAAAATATGCCGACATCCCGCCTCGGGGAGGAGGCGGGAACGCACCGAGTAGACGGAGGGGTGCGGAGCGCGGTCGCGTCTCGACTGACGACGTTGCCCATCGACAAGTCTATTGTACTGCATAGCATGGTTCTTGGTTTATCGTGTCGAACGCTTGTGTTGTGCCATTGCCTGCGGCAACGGTGTGCTACACTCTTGCACTGCTGAGTGGGCCAGACGGTCGCGCGATGTGCTGCTTGCAGCACGCGTGAGGAAAGTCCGGGCTCCAGAGGGCGGGATGCCGGCTAACGGCCGGGCGGAGTGATCCGACGGAAAGCGCCGCAGAAAAGAAGACTCCCACCTGCGCCGCAAGGCGTAAAGGGAAAAGCTGAAACGGTGGTGTAAGAGA
>USCJ01000178.1 GCA_900553215.1 uncultured Collinsella sp. | reverse complement strand
GAATCACGGCCGGAAGCTCCTTTGGGACAAAAACAAAAACTCAAAGCCCTGAGTTCGAAAATAGTTTTTGGAGTTGTCCCGACTTTTGTCCCCGAAGCCGACGAAACGCGACAGGGTGTCACCTGGCGGCACTCGATTCGAGACGGCACCGAAAACTGGATGCAACCGGAATGACGGGACGGCAGAACCGAAGCCATCGAGTGGGGATAGAAAAAGGCCCGGGTGCCGTGGGGCATCCGGGCCTTTGCTAGCAACTTGATGTTGCGGGCAGCTTAGAACTTGTGGCCGCACTTCTTGCAGACGCGCAGCTTGTTCTTGCCGTCCTTCTCGTGACCGACGCGGGTAACCTTACCGCACTCGGGGCAGACGAGATTGACGTTGGAGGCATCGATGGGAGCCTCCTGCGAAACGATGCCGCCCTGCTGGTTGGCAGCGTTGGGCTTGACGGCCTTCTTGACGACCGAAACGCCCTCGACAACGACCTTGTTCTCGGCGGGGAGAGCACGCAGGATAACGCCCTGCTTGCCGCGATCCTTACCAGAGAGAACCTGGACCTTATCGCCCTTCTTGATATACATATATCTCCCCTAACTACAGGGTCTCGGGAGCGAGCGAGACGATCTTCATGTACTTCTTGTCACGAAGCTCGCGAGCGACGGGCCCGAAGATACGGGTGCCGACGGGCGAACCATCGTTGTTGATGACAACGCAGGCGTTCTCATCAAAGCGAATGTAGGAGCCATCCTTGCGGCGGATCTCCTTAACGGTGCGAACGACGACGCAACGGACAACGTCCTTCTTCTTGACGTTGGCGCCAGGGGTAGCCTCCTGGACAGCACCGATGAACACATCGCCGATGCCTGCATAACGACGCTTGGAACCGCCAAGCACCTTGATGCAGCGAATCTTGCGAGCGCCGGAGTTGTCGGCGACGTTCAGCATGGTTTGCATCTGAATCATGGTAGATGTTCCTCCGAACTAAGAACCGAAGAGAGGTGCGCAGCCTTTATACGGCCCGTGGTATGCAAGCCAGGCATACGCACATCTTCGGAAACGTACAAGTCGTAAGAGCGACTGCTTATTTAGCGCGCTCGACGACCTCGATGAGGCGCCAACGCTTCATCTTGGACATAGGACGGGTCTCCATAACGCGGACGGTGTCGCCCACGCCAGCCGTGCACTCCTCGTCGTGAGCGTGCAGCTTCTTGGAGCTGGTCATCATCTTGCCGTACTTGGGGTGACGCTTGCGCTCGGTGATGGTGACAACAATGGTCTTGGCACCGGAGACGGAGGTAACGACACCCGTACGGACCTTACGCGAGTTACGCGAATCAGTCATGTTCTCTCCTTAGGTCCTACTCGGCGACAGCGGACTTCTCCGCTGCGATCTCGCGGGCGCGCTGCTCCGTGAGGACGCGAGCGATGTCCTTCTTCACGGTGTTGACGCGAGCGGTGTTGTCCAGCTGGCTGGTGGCCATCTGGAAACGAAGGTTAAAGAGCTCGGCGCGCATTTCCTTCAGCTTCTCAACGAGCTGAGCGTCCGAGAGCTCACGAATCTCTGCGGGCTTCATTAGTTCTCCTCCTTGGCGGCGGCGGCGTCCTCAGCAGCCCACTTGGCCTCGAGAGCGGCCTCCTCAGCCATCTCCTTCTCGATGCGCTGCTCAGCGTTCTTGGCAGCAACAATCTTGGTCTTGATGGGAAGCTTGTGCTGTGCAAGACGCAGAGCCTCGCGAGCGACCTCCTCGGGCACGCCCTTGACCTCGAACATGATGCGGCCGGGCTTGACGACGGCCACCCACTCCTCGGGGTTACCCTTACCAGAACCCATGCGAGTCTCGGCAGGCTTCTTGGTGATGGGCTTATCGGGGAAGATCGTGATGTAGACACGACCGCCACGCTTCATGTAGCGGGTCATGGCAATACGAGCGGCCTCGATCTGACGGTTGGTGATCCAATGGGCCTCGAGAGCCTGGATACCAAACTCGCCGAAATGCAGCTCGGTATTACCCTTGGCCTGGCCCTTCATGGAGCCACGCTGCACCTTGCGGTGAAGAATACGCTTAGGGGCAAGCACTACTGACCCCTCCTCTCGGAGTTACGACGACGAGGACGGGAAGAGCCCTCGAGTGCAGGGTTGGGAACAGGCTGGCCCGGGAGCTTCTCGCCCAGGTAGATCCAGACCTTCACGCCGCAAGCGCCCATGGTGGTGCTGGCGACAGCCGTGCCGTAGTCGATCTTGGCACGGAGGGTGTGCAGAGGCACGCGACCCTCGCGGTACCACTCACGACGGCCCATCTCGGCACCGCCGAGACGACCGGAGCACTGGATACGGATGCCCTTAGCGCCGGCCTTGCGGGCAGACTGGACAGCCTTGCGCATAGCGCGACGGAAGGCAACGCGGCCCTCGAGCTGCTCGGCGATAGACTGAGCAACGAGGTTGGCGTCGAGCTCGGGGCGCTTGATCTCGACAACGTCGACGGAGAGCTGGCCCTTGGAGACGCCAGCGACCTTCTCGAGCTCGGTGCGAAGGGTATCGATCTCGGCACCCTTCTTACCGATAACAACGCCGGGGCGAGCGGTGAGGATGATGACCTTCACCTTGTCGCCAGCGCGCTCGATCTCGACGCGGGAGACAGCTGCGCGGGAAAGACGCTTCTCGAGGTACTTGCGGATCTCGAGATCGTTACCGAGGGTCTTAGCGTAATCCTTCTCTGCGAACCAGCGGGAGCGCCAGTTCTCGGTGATGCCAAGACGGAAGCCGGTGGGGTAGACTTTCTGACCCATACAGCTTTACGCCTCCTTTCGAGGAGCAACGACGACGGTGATGTGGGAAGTACGCTTCAGAATGCGAGAAGCGGAACCCTTGGCGCGGGGACGGATGCGCTTAAGCGTCGGACCCTCGTCAACATAGGCAGCGGCGACAACCAGGTTGTCGGCACGCAGACCGTTGTTGTTCTCGGCGTTCGCAACGGCGGAACGGAGAACCTTCTCGACATCCACGGCGACGGCGCGGTCGCAGAAGTGGAGGATGTCGAAGGCCTGAGCGACAGGCTTGCGGCGGATCAGATCGACCACCAGGCGGGCCTTGCTGGGGGAAACACGCACGTACTTAGCGACGGCGCGAACCTCGGTGGCCTCAGTTTCAATAGACTTAGTTGCCATTTACGGTTAACCCCCTATTTGGCCTTGTGGCCACGGAACGTACGAGTCGGCGCGAACTCGCCGAGCTTGTGACCAACCATGGACTCGGTAACATACACGGGCACATGCTTGCGGCCGTCGTGGACGGCGATGGTGTGACCA
Source organism: uncultured Collinsella sp. (assembly GCA_900553215.1). Classification (GTDB taxonomy): domain Bacteria; phylum Actinomycetota; class Coriobacteriia; order Coriobacteriales; family Coriobacteriaceae; genus Collinsella. Next base: position 579 of record USCJ01000178.1, on the reverse strand, counting down.
ACCATCTCGGGGAAGATGGTGGACGCGCGAGACCAGGTCTTCACGACGTCCTTCTTGCCAGCCTCGTTCATCGCGGTGATACGCGAGAGAAGGCGAGTCTCCACGAACGGGCCCTTTTTGAGACTTCTGCTCATAAGTGCTTTCTCCTAAAACTCGGTATCCGAAATTACTTCTTACGGCGACGAATGATGTGCTGGTTCGAGACCTTCTTCTTCTTGCGCGTACGAAGGCCCTTCGTCGGCTTACCCCAGGGGGTAACAGAGGGACGACCAGAGGTGTGGTTCTTGCCCTCGCCGCCGCCGTGCGGGTGGTCGACAGGGTTCATGACGGTACCGCGGACGGTCGGGCGCACGTTCATGTGACGCTTACGGCCGGCCTTGCCGATGACGATGTTGGCGTGATCGGCGTTGCCGACCTCACCAACGGTGGCGCGGCAGGTAACGAGGATGCGGCGCATCTCGGAGGAAGGCATACGGACGATAGCGTACTTGCCCTCCTTACCCATGAGCTGGCAAGCGGTACCAGCGGAACGGGCGATAGCAGCGCCCTTGCCGGGCTGGAACTCGATCGCGTGGATCA
>USCJ01000177.1 GCA_900553215.1 uncultured Collinsella sp. | reverse complement strand
TGCTGCGAAGGAGCACCCTTCACAAAGAAGTAAAGGTCGCGCGAGATGGGATAGCCGCCGCTCGCGACCGTCTTCTCGGACGCCTCAACATGATTGACCGAGACGGCCTTGACCGAGGTCTTGGCGTTGAGGCTATCGACGAAGCCCAGCGAAATGTAGCCAATGGCACCGCGCGAACGAGATACCACGTCGCGCACCTGGCCCGTGCCCGAAAGAACGGCCGAGCGGCGATCGAACGGGGTGCCGTCCATCACGATGGTGCGAAAGGCCTCACGCGTGCCAGACGCCTCGTCTCGGTTGATGACCTGAATCTTCAGGTCCTCGCCACCGACCTCTTTCCAATTAGTAATCTTGCCGGCATAGATATCGCGGAGCTGCTCGGTCGAGAGGCTATCGACGGGGTTGTCTTCGTTCACGATGACCGCGATACCGTCGTGGGCAATGACGATGGGAGTCAGGCCCAAATCCTGTTCGTCGGCATTGAGTCCACGGGAGGAGCTGGCGATATCGGCCGTGCCAGCGCTGACGGCTTCGATGCCAGCGGAAGAGCCCAAACCGGAAACGAGCACGTCGATGCCAGTCTCCTCCTTAAAGCCCTCTGCCGCAATCTCGGCGATAGGAAGGCAGGTCGTGGAGCCGGCCACAGTAATGGAAGAGGTAGAAGATCCCGAAGAACAGGCGCACAGCGTAAGCGTAAGCACGGCGGCGCTCAGGACCGATACGATCTTTCTCATAGCATCACGCCGATCGCAGCATGGCGCCCACAGGTGCCGTCCTCGTTACGGTAGGAATAAAAGCGGTCGTTCTGACGCACAGTCGAAAGCTGGGTATCCACGATATTATCCGCGTCCACACCGGCATCTACCAGCGCCTCACAAATGGCAGCGGAAAGATCGAGCATGCGAGAGGCACTCGCATCGATGCAAGAGAACTCGACGGCAAAGCGATCCATGAGTTCCTGGGATACCTCATATTCGTCAGCCAAGATATGGGGGCCGATATAGGCGGAAACGTCGCTCGCATCGCAGCCGGTAGCATCGCAAAGCGCCTGGCACGCCTTGGCAGAAATACGTGCAATCGTGCCCTTCCAACCGGAGTGCACCACGGCAAATCCGCCAGGGGCCACCAGCACCACGGGAACGCAGTCGGCAAAGCAGAGCAGCACGGGCACGTCATGGGCCGTACAGACGATGGCATCGCAGCCCTCGGCAATCTGCTCGCGGACGTCCTCAAGATCGTCGGCGCCGTTCGAAGTCACCGTAACGATATGGTCACCATGTACCTGATTGGGCACGAGCAGATTATGCTCGCACTCAGTGGCGCCCATAGCTTCGAGCGCTCGACGACGATTTTCTTGAACAGCAAAGGGGTCATCGCCTACATGCGAGCCCAGGTTGAGCGAGGAGTACGCATCTTCAGAAACGCCACCGGTGCGCTCGGTAAAGGCAAAGCGGACATCGGATGTCGCGCCCTCCACCAACGTAACTCCATCATGGTCGACACGCGAAACGTTGTCCGCACGTGCTGCCATACTAAAGCCTCCTAATAACACAAGTACCGCGGCGTCGCCGCGCAGTCCGCGTTTATACGGCTGTCATACTTCCTTAAAAGGATACCCGCAGCGGTAGGGACCAAACGTAAAGGGAACGTAAGGAGATTGGAGGCTTTCGTTTACAAACGAGAAACAAAACGGGGTGCATCCAAATGGACACACCCCGTGCAGGTCGTTGAGAAAAACGAACTAGAAGCTACCGCGCTTCAGGAAGTCGGGAAGCTCGAACTGGTCGTTGCCAAAGTTGGGCAGCTCGGTACCACCGACGTTGCGGGTCGGAGCGGCCTGAGCCGGGCTGGCAGCCGGGGCGGTGCGCTGCGGCTCAGCGGAGGCAGCGGCCTTGCTCTGAGACTGCTGAGCAGCAAAGAGCTCATCCTGACGGTTGACGTTGGAGTCGGAGAAGCCCGTAGCGATGACGGTGATACGCACCTGATCGCCCAGGGACTCGTCGACAACGGTACCGAAGATGATGTTGGCCTCGGGGTCGACGGCGTTGGCGACAACGTCGGCGGCGTCGCTGATCTCCTGGATGCCCAGGTCCTTGGAACCGGCGATGGAGAGCAGCACGCGCGTGGCACCATCGATGGAGCTCTCGAGCAGCGGGCTGGAGATGGCCTGCTGGGCAGCGTCGACGGCACGAGTATCCCCAGAAGAGGTACCGATACCCATCATGGCGGTACCGGCCTGCTTCATGATGGTCTTAACATCGGCGAAGTCCAGGTTGATGATACCGGGGACGGTGATGAGGTCGGTGATGCCCTGGGTGCCCTGGGAAAGGACGCCATCGGCAATCGCGAAGGCCTCGAGCATGGTGGTCTTCTTCTCGGCGATGTCGAGCAGCTTATCGTTAGGAATGACGATCATGGTGTCGACGCAATCGGAGAGGGTCTTGATGCCCTCCTCGGCGCTCTTCTTACGCTTGCGGCCCTCGAAGGTGAAGGGCTTGGTCACGACGGCGACGGTCAGTGCGCCGACCTCGTTCATCGCGATATCGGCAACGATGGGAGCAGCGCCGGTACCGGTGCCGCCGCCCTCGCCGCAGGTGATAAACACCATGTCGGCGCCAGCGAGCGCCTCGGCAATGTCGTCACGGGACTCATCGGCAGCCTTGCGGCCAACCTCGGGGTTGGCGCCGGCGCCCAGGCCGCGGGTAAGGTCGGTGCCGATGTGCACCTTGATATCGGCATCAGAGATCGCGAGTGCCTGAGCGTCGGTGTTGATGGCAACAAACTCGACGCCGCGGATGCCCTCTTCGATCATTCGATTGACCGCGTTGGTACCGCCGCCGCCGACGCCGACCACCTTAATGACGGCAAGGTAGTTGTTGATCTCTGTCTCGTGCATGTCGGTCCTCCGAACAAAGGTTATAGCCATAGCATGGGTCGACCCCTGCGCACATTAACCTTCAGGTTGAAAGTAAATGCAAAGGTAAACCGTATTATGTTTGCACATTATGAACGTATCAGTCAAATAATTGACCGTGAAAACCAAACAAACCAGATAAACGGCGTGGTATGGCCCCTCAACAAAGCATCAACCAGCGCTACGAGGTCGGAGCATTCCTAAATGTGTAGTTGCCTGGAGAGCGCACATTGATATAGGTTACGCCCTCTACCTGCGAAAGCAGCTTGGTCACGATGCGTTCTTTCTTGGCGATATCGTCCGAATCGCCCAGCGACACCTCGACGCCGTTGTCGAGATTTGCCGAGATAGCCTCAACGGAAGGCGTGGAAATATCCTTCACCTGGTCCAAGAACTCGCTCGAAAAACCGCGTGCGTAATCCAGGCCGGCCTTGACGGCCTTGGAGCTCACCGCCCGACCCGAAACCGGTGCGACATCGGCCGAGACGTCAGTCAGCAGCACGGCGCCGTAGTGCTTGGCAAGCGCCAGGGCCGCATCGATGCCGGTCAGGGTTTTGGCACCCTCCCCCGATGTAATGACGTTCCCCTGGTCGTCCACCTCGACAGACGTCGACAGCGGAGCAATCCAGGTGTCATCGTCTCCGATAGCCCAGGCAAGGTCATCGGAGCTGATATACGCAATGGCGATAACCTTACGCTCCGTCGGCGTGATGATAAGCGTATGGGGAAACTGGCGCTGGACATCCACGCCCGAGACCCACGGGTTTTGCTTGAGGCCCTCGGTAATCTGATCGGGATCCACGTTAAAGAGCGACGTATTCTCGGGAAGACTGATGAGCTGCATGGCGTCGTGCTTGGTCACATGCTCGCTGCCATGAATCTGAATATCGGTGGCGGAAAACAGGCCGGAGTTAATGACGACGATGGCAACAATGGCAAGTACGGCCACGGCCGCTAGGATGCCGCCCGC
>USCJ01000176.1 GCA_900553215.1 uncultured Collinsella sp. | reverse complement strand
CTCGAACTTGTTGCCAGTGAAGGCGAACGGGGAGGTGCGGTTGCGGTCGGTGTTGTCTTGCATCAGCTTGGGCAGGGTATCGGCGCCCAGGTCGAGCACGCCGCGCGTGGCATGGACGGAAGCTTTGCCATCGATGATCTTCTCGACGACCTCGGTAAGCTGGTCGCCCAGGAAGATGGACATAATCGCCGGAGGAGCCTCGTTGGCGCCCAGACGATGGTCGTTGCCGGCCGATCGAGGCCGTCGATAACTATCAGGAGCTCCTGATAGTTATCGACGGCCTCGATCACCGCAGTGAGGAAGACGATGAACTGCAGGTTGTCGAGCGGGGTGTCGCCCGGATCGAGCAGGTTCTCGGACTCGGTGCCAAGCGACCAGTTGTTGTGCTTGCCCGAACCATTGATGCCCTCGAACGGCTTCTCGTGCAGCAGGCAGACCAGGTCATGGCGGGAAGCGATAAGCTTCATCTTCTCCATCATGACCAGGTTCTGGTCGATGGCCTCGTTGACCTCGCCGTAGACAGGGGCGAGCTCATGCTGGCAGGGAGCGACCTCGTTGTGCTTGGTCTTGGCAGGAATGCCAAGCGCCCACAGTTCATCGTCCAGGTCCTTCATATAGGACGAGACGGTGGGGCGGATAGCGCCAAAGTAGTGCTCCTCGAGCTCCTGGCCCTTGCAGGGAGCAGCGCCAAAGAGGGTGCGACCGGTGATGACCAGGTCCCTGCGCTTGCGGTAAGCGTCCTTCTTGATCAGGAAGTCCTCCTGCTCATCGCCCACGGAAGGAACGACCTTCTTGGGGGTCTTACCAAACAGCGCCAAAACGCGCTTGGACTCACGCGAGAGCGCGGTCATGGAACGCAGCAGCGGGGTCTTCTTGTCCAGGGCCTCGCCCGTGTAGGAGCAGAAAGCTGTGGGGATGCACAGGACATCGTCCTTAATGAATGCGGGGCTGGTGGGATCCCAAGCGGTGTAGGGCCTCGAAGGTGGCACGCAGGCCGCCGTTGGGGAAGCTGGAGGCGTCCGGCTCGCCCTGGATGAGGTTCTTGCCCGTAAACTTGGTAATGGCGGTGCCGTCGTGGTTGGGCTCGAGGAAGCTATCGTGCTTCTCGGAAGTAATGCCCGAAAGCGGCTGGAACCAGTGCGCGTAGTGCGTAGCACCCTTGGAGATGGCCCAAACCTTCATGGCGTGAGCGACGGCGTTGGCCACATCCAGGTCGAGCGGCTCACCCTCCTCGAGGGTTGCGGCAAGGCGCTTCCAAATGTCCTTGGGGAGGTAGTCCTTCATGACTTCCTCAGAGAACACCATGGTCCCGAAGCGGTCAGTAAGATCGGCCATACGGAACTCCCTTCGTATCGGCACCGCGTGAGAAGCGGTGTTGATTACTAACGAACGAGTCATAGCTTAGGCTCGCCGTGTTTCCGCGACATTACCGTTGTGTTGCTGTCGCGAAACCAATCAATGAGGTTACCGCATCGCGGCAGTATTGCCACCCTTAACAGCCAATGAACTGTATAAATTGCAGACCTCCCCGCATGGTTTAAGGGTAGTCAATTTAGGACGGGGCTAAATTGACTGGTATTTCGCATCAGATACCAGTCTTTATCACCCCGCACCCAATGAGCTGCGTTGTTATAGGGAATGCCGATAGCAAGGCATCTTTGATTGGTATCCCTAAATAGCGAGTAAAACTCCACCGTGACACAGTGGTGCTGTAGAATCCTTACAATACATCGCACTAAATATCTAAAGGAGCACGATATGCGCGTCGACGAGGTTTTTAAGCAGGCGGCATCCCGGGGCACCGCGCCCGTTTCGTTTGAGATGTTCCCGCCTAAGGGCGAGCTTTCCCTCGACACGGCTCGCGAGGTGGCAGGCAATCTGTGCAAGCTTTCGCCGAGCTTTGTCTCGGTCACCTGCTCGGCCGGCGGCTCTGGCAACGGCGCCACCACCGCCCCCATCGCGCATATGATTTCGAGCGAATTCGATACGCCCTCGGTGGCACACCTTACCTGCGTGGGCCGCTCGCACGCCGATATCGCCGCCAAGATCGGCGAGTATCGCACAGCCGGCGTTGAAAACATCCTGGCCCTGCGCGGCGACCTGCCCGCTGGCGCGACTGAGGACGACAAGCCCGCCTCGGACTACGCCTACGCCCGCGACCTCATCCCCGAGCTCGTCGACGCCGGCTTTTGTGTGGGCGCCGCAGCCTACCCCGAGGGCCACATTGCCTGTGAGGACCTCAACGCTTCGGTCGAATACCTCAAGCAAAAACAGGACGCCGGCGCGAGCTTCTTTGTGACGCAGCTCTTCTTTGACAACGAGTGCTTCTACCGCTTCCGTGAGCTTGCCGACAAGGCAGGCATCACGGTGCCCATCACCGCGGGCATCATGCCGTTTATGGGCAAGTCCCAGATCAGCCGCATGGTCTTTATGTGCGGCGCGTCGCTGCCCTCCCCCGTCATCAAGATTCTCGCCAAGTACGAGAACGACCCCGAGAGCCTGCAGGCAGCCGGTGTAGATTATGCCGCCCGTCAGCTTTGCAACCTTAAGGAGCACGGTGCCGCCGGTCTGCACCTGTACACTATGAATCGTCCTGCGATCGCCGCGACCATTATGGAGCGCCTGGGGTAATGGAAAAACCGCACATCGATACAACCGCTGTCGAAGTGCCGGCCGACCTTGCGTCGCCGGCGCTTTACCGTGTCGATGCTGCGCACCATCCCCGTGTCGACCGTGCCGAGATGCTGCGGTATCTGGGTTACGGCGGCCAGCAGATTGAGCCCGAGCTGTCACGACGTATTGAGCTTGTAGTCGAGCGCCTGGAACTGGACATTGAGCCCCGTGGCGTGCGCCGCGTGTTTGCCGTCGATGCCACGGGCGTGGACGAACAAAGTGAGCCTTGCATTCGCTTGGTCGGCACCAACGTTGAGCTGCGTGGTCGCGATATCTATCGCCATCTCAAAGACGCCCGCTTTGCCGCGCTCATGGCATGCACCCTCGGCATGGACGCCGAGCGTCGCCTGCGCACCACGGGAGCCCAGCAGCCCTTGGAGGGAGCCGTGCTCGACGCCGCATGCTCTGCCTATGTAGAAGCCGCCGTCGAGCAGATGGACCAGCAGGTCAAGGCTGCGGCCGCCGCACACGGACTCGCCGGCAACTGGCGCTTTAGTCCCGGCTACGGCGACTGCCCGCTCTCGGCCCAGCGCTCGATCGTCAACGCGCTCAACGCCACGCGGCTCATCGGGCTTACCGTCACACCCACCAGCCTACTCATGCCCACCAAGAGCGTGACCGCGGTGATCGGCCTGTTCGACGGCGAGGTCCACGACGCCCAGACCCGCCCCACCTGCAATATCTGCCGCATGCGCGAGAACTGCCGCTTCCGCGCCGCCCACACCACCTGCTATTCCAGCCATTAGGAGCCCTCGATGTTTACTCCGCTTATCACTCATGATTCTGACGGCACTGCATTGGCGGCACCCGTTGATGCCGCACGTCGCAACGGTGCCACGTACAAGACGCGCACGATCGACGATCTGCGCATTAAGGACGATCGCCTGCGTGCGTGACGTCAGGGACGCCCTCCGTTTTCTTGTATTTGCGGGCGAAGTGTGGTTTAATAAGGAAAGAAAACGATAGAAACGGAGCATCGCCATGACGATCGCAGTCATCGGCGCGGGCGCGTCCGGCATGATGGCCGCGCTGACCGCCGCCGAACAACCGGAAAATAAAATCCTGCTCTTCGAGCGGCAGGCGCGCGTGGGGCGCAAGCTCGCCGTGACCGGCAACGGCCGCTGCAACCTGACGAACACCGGCGCCGCGCCTGAAAACTACCACGGCGCGCAGCCGGACTTTGCCGCGCCGGCGCTCGCGGCCTTCCCGCCGGA
>USCJ01000175.1 GCA_900553215.1 uncultured Collinsella sp. | reverse complement strand
AGCCGTGGGCGCATATGCCGGCGCTCGGCCCCTCGGGTGTCGGCGCGCTCGCGATATTTATTGTGGTGGGGTCGTTCTTCGCCTATATGTTCTACATGCAGGGCGTTAAGGAGATTGGCTCGGTGCGCGCGAGCCTCCTTGGAACCATGGAGCCGGTTTCGGCCACCATCACCAGCGCCCTTATGCTGGGAACGGTGTTTTTGCCGACCGACCTTATCGGCTTTGCCATGATCATCGTGATGATGTTCCTCACGGTGTAGCTGGCGCCGCCGCCAGGACGGAAAAGGTGTTGTGCCGCATTTTCGCCAATTGACGTCCGTGTCTGGAGTTTAGCTGTCGATGCTCAAAATGCCATAAACTAGTAACGTTATGGATTTTTTCATTGCGACTCAATTGCGAGGATTTCTTTATGGCTGGTAATCACTTTAAGGGCAGCGATAGCGGCCGTCCTGCAGTTCCGCCGCGTCCGAACGGGGCTGGTAAGGCCGGCACGCCGGGCGGCGCTGGACAGGGCGGTTCCAGTAAGCGCGTGTCCCCGGGCGAGACGGCGATGTTTACCGCTCTGTACGAGCAGTCTCAAAAGGCAAAAAAGACCGGCCGTGCAAGAGGGAATGTCTTTGCGGGCGGTGCAACCTCCGCGTCGCAGCCGAGCGGGGCTCCTTCGGTACCTGCGAACAACGCAGGTGCTGCCAACGCCGCAAATGCCGCCGGCAACGTTAATGCCGGCAAGGCCGCCAACAATACTCCCTCTGCCGGTGGCGCGGGGCTTACGGGTAACCTTGGCACGATTTACACCGGTGCCTCCGAGACTGGCACGTTCGCCCGCCTGGATGATAGCGGTGCCGAGTTTGCGGGCTCGGGTTCCAAGGAAGATTATTACGATTTTGGCTTGAACTACGGTAGCGACGCTTCGTCGAGTTCGACCTCTGACGGTCTGGTCCGTCATCGCCATCGCAAGGGCGAACGCAAAAAGCGTCACACCGGCGCCATTATTGCCGCTGTAGTCGCGGTGCTTCTCGTTGCGCTTGGCGCAAGCGGCTTTATGCTGCTTAACTCGGCAAAGACCGTAAAGAGTGAAGCGAAGGAGGCCGTCGAGATTGTCGGTGGCCTTAAGGACAAGGTCACGTCGGGCGATTTTTCGACGCTGCCTGACGACGCGAAGAAGATTGATGAGCTTTGCGACAGCATGAAGGCGGATACCTCGAGCCCGCTGTGGACGGCGGCTTCGTTTATCCCGGTGTATGGCAGCGACATCAATGCGGCCCGCACCATGATCGACGCCCTGTCCGATGTCTCGAGCAATGCGCTGGTTCCCATGGCCGATAACCTTTCGCAGGCCACGCCCGGCAAGCTGTTTCAGGACGGCATGATTAACGTGTCCGCGCTGCAGGCGGTCGCCGATTCGCTTTCCAGCAGCTCGAAGGTGTTCAAGAGCGCCAACGAGAAGATCCAGGGCATTGGCGATACTCATATTTCCCAGGTGACCGAGCTGGTCGATAAGGCCAAGGACGGCTTTGCCACCCTCAACGGCGCGGTTGACGCGGCGGAGAAGGTCGCCCCCGTCCTTCCCCAGATGCTCGGCGCCAACGGCCAGACGCGTCATTATCTTGTGCTCGCGATGAGCAATGTCGAGATCCGCGCCTGTGGCGGTTTTCCCGGTTCTCGCGGCGTGATGTCGGTGACTGATGGTAAGCTCGAACTGGGCGATTTTGTCAAAGTCGACATGATGAAAGAGCCTTTGAGCCCGCTTCCCATCACCGATGAAGAAGCAAACTTGTTCACGACCGGATGGGGCCTGACCGGATTCAACACGCTCGGATACACGATGGGTGACGTTACGATGACGCCCGATTATCCGCGTGCGGCTCAGCTTGCCAGCGATATGCAGAAGGCCATTGTCGGAGATGACATCGACGGCGTATTTGCAGTCGATCCGGTATTTTTGCAGTATATGCTCGGCATTGTAGGAGGCACACAGCTTCCTGACGGTACCGTCGTTGATGGAAGCAACGCTGCAAAGGTGCTGCTGCACGATATTTATTGGAATTACCCGGTAGAGGAACAGGACGCCATTTTTGCGGCGGTTGCCGGATCGGCTTTTAACAAGATCGTGGACGAACTGGGCTCCAGCGATATTGCTAAGATTGCTGGAGCCATCGAAAAGGGTGCTTCCGAGGGTCGCATCCTCATGTATTCGAGAAACGATGACGAGGAAAAGGCCGCGAAGGCCCTTGGAATATCGGGCGCCCTCCAAGCCGATACGTCGGAGGCTCCGATCTTGGGCGTCTATGTGAACAACTACAGTTATTCAAAGATGGATTGGTTCCTCGATAAGCGAGTCACCATCGATTCTTCGGTTGAAAATGCCGATGGCTCGACGACGTATCGAGTGACCACCTCGCTCAAGAACACGATGACCCCCCAGGAGAAGGCCGAGATGCCTGGTTATTTCCAGGGCCATAACGGCATTAGCCAGGATATTGATGATGAGGTGCTGAGGCTTTATCTCTATGCTCCTGCGGGAGGCAGCATTTCGGACATTAAGACTTCGGGCTCCGGTTCTATCGAGATGAACGAAGCGACGCACGATGGCTTGAAGGTTGCATGGGGCGGTGTCCACATGCTTCTTGGACAAGACATAAAGGTTGAGTACACGGTCACGACTTCGAAGGACTCTGGGCACAAGGAGCTTAAGGTTCGTACCACGCCGACCGCTCAAACGTTCGAACAGGATAAGTAAGATATGAAGTACTTTGGCACCGACGGCTTTCGCGGTGAGGCTAACGTTGGGCTGACGGTAGAGCACGCTTATAAGATTGGCCGTTTTGTGGGCTGGTATTACGGCGCCAACCGCGAGCGCAAGGCGCGTGTCATCGTGGGTAAGGACACGCGTCGCTCGAGTTATATGTTCGAGGCAGCGCTAGTGAGCGGCCTGGTCGCGAGCGGTGCGGATGCCTATATGCTGCACGTGATCCCCACGCCGGGCGTAGCGCATCAGACCGTGGAAGGCTGCTTCGATTGCGGCATCATGATCAGCGCGAGCCACAACCCGTTTTGCGATAACGGCATTAAGCTCGTCAACAGCGACGGCATTAAGATGGACGAGGACGTGCTGGAGCTCATCGAGGACTATATCGATGGCAAGAGCGAGGTGCCGCTGGCAACGGGCAATCACATCGGCGCCACGGTGGACTACATGCAGGGCCGCAACCGCTACATTGCTTCGCTCATCGCCAGCGCGAACTTTTCGCTGCAGGGCGTCAAGATCGGTATTGACTGCGCCAACGGCTCGGCTTCCTCGGTGGCCAAGCCGGTGTTCGACGCACTGGGTGCCGACGTGCGCGTGATCAACGCCGCGCCCGATGGCTTTAACATCAACGTCGACTGCGGCTCCACGCATATGGAGCGCCTGCAGCGCCACGTGGTGGAGCGGGGGCTGGACGTGGGTTTTGCCTACGATGGTGATGCCGATCGCTGCTTGGCCGTGGACGAGCGCGGTCGCGTGGTAGACGGCGACCAGATCCTGTACGTGTGCGGCGTGTATCTGAACAAGCACGGTCGCCTTTCGGGCGGTACCGTGGTGCCGACGATCGCCAGCAACTTTGGCCTGGTCAAGTCGCTGGAGCTTGCCGGTCTGAGCGCCGTGACCAGCGGCGTGGGCGACCGTCACGTGTATGCCAAGATGCGCGAGGGCGGCTACAGCCTGGGTGGCGAGCAGACGGGCCATACGATCTTTGGCGATATCGAGCGCACGGGCGACGGCATTATGACCTCGCTGCGCGTGATGGAAGTGATTCGTGCCGAGCGCGAGACGCTCTCGCAGATCACGGCTCCGTGCAAGCTGCTGCCGCAGGCGCAGGTGGCCGTGCACGTGGCGGACAAGGACGCCGCGCTCGAGAACATGG
>USCJ01000174.1 GCA_900553215.1 uncultured Collinsella sp. | reverse complement strand
GCGTCATGATGGGATCAAACGTGAGCGCTACAAAGCTAAAGCCAGCAACCAAAAAGCCCGCTACCCGTAAGGCCGCCCCGCACGCACCGGAGCTTTCCAAAGACGATGCCTATCTGTTTGGCATTGGCATGTGGGAGCGCAGCTGGGAAAAGATGGGCGCGCACCCCGACACGCAGAACCGTACGCGCGGCTGGCGCTTTTGCGTTTGGGCGCCCGATGTAAAGAGTGTCCACGTCATTGGCGAATTTAATAATTGGGATGAGGAAGCCAACCCGCTGGTGCTTGTACATACGAGCGCTATTTGGGAAGGCTTTATTCCTGGTGCCGAGCAGGGCCAGCTCTATAAGTACCTCATCGAGACCAACGAGGGCGAAAAGCTCTACAAGGCCGATCCGTACGCCTTTAAGGCCGAGTGCCCTCCGGGAACGGCGAGCGTGCTGTGGACCCTCGACGGCTACCAGTGGAACGACGCTGCATGGCTCAAGCGTCGCGCCAGCCACAACCACATGTCGCAGCCGCTCAACATCTACGAGGTGCATATTGGCTCGTGGAAGCGCCACGGCGACGCCCCGCAGGGCGAGCCGGACGAATACGGCAACTACCCCGGCCCCATGGACCCCTTCCCCGCGCAGCGCGGCGAGTTCTACACCTACGACGACCTGTCGGTGGAGCTCGTGGACTACGTGCGCGACATGGGCTACACCCACATTGAGGTCATGCCGCTTATGGAGCATCCTTTCGACGGCTCCTGGGGCTACCAGACGACCGGCTACTATGCCGCCACGTCGCGCTACGGCAACCCGCAGCAGCTCATGCACTTTATCGATGCGTGCCACGAGGCGGGCATCGGCGTGATTATGGACTGGGTGCCCGGCGGTTTTTGCGCCGACTCCCACGGCCTTGCCACCTTTAACGGCCACATGTTGTTTGAGCACGAGATTCACCCCAACTGGGGCACGCACAAGTTTGACTTCGCGCGCGGCGAGGTCCGCTCCTTCCTGGTCTCCAACGTGCTGTATTGGCTCGAGAACTTCCACGTTGACGGCATTCGCATGGACGGCGTGTCCAGTATGCTGTACCTCAACTTTGGCATCGACGATCCCGGCCAAAAGAAGTTCAACAAGTACGGTACCGAGGAGGACCTGGACGCCAGCGCGTTTATCCGCCAGGTCAACTGCGCCGTTGAAGCACACTACCCCGACGTGATGATGATGGCCGAGGAGTCCACCGCGTGGCCGCTCGTGACCTATCCGCCGCAGGACGGCGGCCTGGGCTTCCACTACAAGTGGGACATGGGCTGGATGAACGACACCCTGCACTACATGCAGACCGATTTTCCATGGCGCCCCGGCAACCACGGGCTACTCACGTTCTCCATCATGTACGCCTTTACCGAGAACTTTATTTGCCCGCTGAGCCACGACGAGGTCGTCCACGGCAAGTGCTCGCTCATCGGCCGCATGCCGGGTGACTGGTGGCGCCAGTTTGCCGGTCTGCGTACGCTGGCCTTCTACCAGATGACGCACCCCGGTGCCAAGCTCAACTTTATGGGCAACGAGATCGGCCAGTTTATTGAATGGCGCTACTACGAGTCCATCCAGTGGTTCCTGACCGAGGAGTACGAGACCCACCGTCATCATCAGGCTTTTATCAAGGCACTTAACCACCTGTACACCGCCGAGCCCGCCCTGTACGAGCGCGGCTACACCGACGACGGCTTTACCTGGATTGACGCGGATAACTCTAAGCAGTCCATCGTGAGCTTTGTGCGCCAGGGCGAGGACGTCGATGACGACCTGGTGATCCTGATCAACTTTGACCCGGCGAGCTACGAGAGCTTCCGCGTGGGCGTGCCGCGCGAGGGTGACTGGGAGGTCATCTTTGATTCTGATCGTCCCGAGTTTGGCGGCAGCGGCTATGCGGGTGAGGAGCCCTACACCTGCTCGAGCGAGCCCTATCCCTGGAACGGGCAGATGGACTCCATCGAGATTAAGGTGCCCGGTCTGGCAGGCGTGGTGCTTAAACGTCGCGGTCCCAGCAGCTACAAGCCGCCGGTGGTCGAGGAGCCCAAGAAGGCGACGCGCAAGCGTGCGTCTTCGGTGAAGCCCAAGACCGCGGCTGCTAAGAAGGCTCCGGTCAAGGCGAAGGCTGCCAAGTCCGCTGCCAAGTCCACCACGGCCAAAAAGGCAGCCACTAAAAAGGCTGCTCCCAAGGCCAAGGCAGCTGCTGTTAAGGCTCCTGCCAAGAAAGCGTAACAAAGGCGTTACCACTGTAATTAACCGCCACGCGGGGGCGTAGGATACATGTCATAACCGTTCCGGGAGAACCATCCCCGGGGGAAAGGAACGTATGAATAAGATCTTCGACAACAAGCAGGAGTTTACCGAGCTCTATCGCGATGCCGTTATGAGCATCAGCGGCAAGAGCGTCGAGGCCGCCAGTGACCTCGACCGCTTTAACGCCCTGGCCAAGCTCGTGGCCGAGAAGGCGCGCACCGTTGCCACCAAGAGCGACGCCCGCGTCGCCGCCGAGGGCAAGAAGCGCGTGTACTACTTCTCGATCGAGTTTTTGATCGGCCGCCTGCTCGACAACTACCTGCTCAACTTTGGCGTGCGCGACATGGTCGCCGAGGCGCTCGAAGACATGGGCTTCGACCTGTCCGTCATCGAGAACCAGGAGCCCGATCCGGCTCTGGGCAACGGTGGCCTGGGCCGTCTGGCCGCATGCTTCCTGGATTCCATGGCAGCCGAGGGCATTGCCGGCTACGGCAACGGCATGCGCTACCGCTACGGCCTGTTTAAGCAGGAGATTGTCAACGGCAGCCAGGTCGAGGCCACCGACGAGTGGCTCACCCACGGCTATCCCTGGGAGGTCCGTCGTCAGGACAAGGCCGTGACCATCAAGTTCGGTGGCCGCGTCGAGGGCTTTGAGGAGAACGGCCGCACGTTCTACCGCACGGTGGACACGCAGGACATCCTGGCCGTCCCATATGACATCCCCGTTGTGGGCTATGCCGGCGAGACCGTCAACAAGCTGCGCGTCTGGGCCGCAGAGCCGGTCGAGGAGCACTTTGACCTGGAGGCCTTCAACCGCGGCGACTATGCCCTGGCCGATGCCGAGCGCGCCGAGGCCGAGGCCATCAGCGCCATCCTCTACCCCAACGACGCCGGCGAGCACGGTCGTCTGCTGCGCCTGAAGCAGGAGTACCTGTTTGTTTCGGCCGGCATCTACAGCCTGCTCGACACCTTTGAGAAGGAGCACGGCGAGAACTGGGAGCTGCTGCCGCAGTTTGTGGCCATCCACACCAACGACACCCACCCCGCCATGTGCGGCCCCGAGCTCATGCGCATCCTCATCGACGAGAAGAAGCTCGAGTGGGATGACGCCTGGAACATCGTAACGCATGTCGTGAGCTACACCAACCATACCATCCTGCCCGAGGCTCTGGAGAAGTGGCCCATCGGTACGTTCTCTAAGCTCCTCCCCCGCGTGTACCAGATCATCGACGAGATCAGCCGTCGTTGGCACGAGTCGTTCGACACCACGCAGGAGGGCTGGCAGGAGCGTCTGCGCCAGACCGCCATTCTGTGGGACGGCGAGATTCGCATGGCCAACCTGTCCGTGATCTGCAGCCATAGCGTCAACGGCGTGGCCAAGATCCATTCCGACATCATCAAGAACATCGTGCTCAAGGACTTCTATGCCCTGACGCCCGAGAAGTTTAACAACAAGACCAACGGCATCTCGCACCGTCGCTTCTTTGCCGAGGCCAACCCCACCTACGCCAGGCTCGTGACCGAGGCCATTGGCGATGGCTGGCTCAAAGACGCCTTTGAGCTTGAGAAACTCAAGGAGTTTAAGGACGACACCGAGTTCCTGAAGGCCGTGGGTGCCTCCAAGCGCGCCAACAAGGAGCGTC
>USCJ01000173.1 GCA_900553215.1 uncultured Collinsella sp. | reverse complement strand
GAGGGCGCGAACATGCCTACGACCATCGAAGCCACGACCTACT
The DNA here is from genome assembly GCA_900553215.1 of uncultured Collinsella sp. Lineage (GTDB taxonomy): Bacteria > Actinomycetota > Coriobacteriia > Coriobacteriales > Coriobacteriaceae > Collinsella. The sequence continues at coordinate 3,882 of USCJ01000173.1, read as the reverse complement.
TCCAGGAGAACGGCGTCGCCTTTATGCCCGGTAAGGCTGCCAACGCCGGCGGCGTACTCGTGTCCGGCCTGGAGATGAGCCAGAACGCCGAGCACCTGTCCTGGACCTTCGAGGAGGTCGACGGCAAGCTCGAGCAGCTCATGCGCGGCATGTTCCACAACGTGGACGACACCGCCAAGGAGTACGGCGAGGAGGGCAACTTCGTCATGGGCGCCAACATCGCCGGCTTCCTGAAGGTCGCCGACGCCATGCTCGCCCAGGGCGTTTGCTAAATCCAGCTCAGCATAGCTCCACACAGCACCAGCTGATGAGCTTAAGGCTCCCGACCATATTGGCCGGGAGCCTTTTTCTATGGTGGTGAGGGTCGTGCGCCCTCGTTTGGTACACTTAGAGATACTGGACAAGTGGAGAGATGGGGGAGAACGTGCTCAAGTTCGGTACCTACGTCCGTGTTGGAAACGCGGCCGAAGCCTATGAGCTCTTGCAGAAAAACCGCAACAACAAGATTGTGGGCGGCGGCATCTGGATGCGCCTGGGTTCGCGTCGTGTGGCGACGGCGATTGACCTTTCGGCCTGCGGACTCGATCAGATCGAGGAGACCGAGACCGAGTTTCGCATCGGTGCCATGTGCACCCTGCGCCAGCTCGAGCGCCATGCCGAGCTCAACGCGCTCGTCAACAACGTATTCGAGTTTGCCGTCCACGACATTGTGGGCGTGCAGCTGCGCAATACCGCCACGGTGGGCGGCAGCATCTACGGCCGCTTTGGTTTTTCGGACGTTCTCTCGGCCTTTTTGGCGCTCGACTCGTACGTCGAGCTGACGGGTGCTGGCCGCGTGCCGCTCGCCGAGTTCGTGGACATGGGCTATGTACGCGACGTGATCGAGCGCGTCGTGGTTGTTAAGCACGACTACCGCGCAAGCTACGAGGCCGTGCGCAAGGCCGCGACCGACTTCCCCTCCTTAAACGTCACCGCCGCCTGGTGGGACAACAGCTGGCATGTCACCGTGGGTGCCCGCCCGCTGCGCGCGACCCTGCTGCAGGGCGAGGCGTGTGGCCTCACCAGCGAGCAGCCTTCCGAGGACGAGCTGCGCGCCCTGGCGGCGTCCGTACGCGCGCTGAGCTACGGTACCAACCTGTGGGGCTCGGCCGACTACCGCCGCCGCATCTCGGGCCCGCTAGCGATTCAGGCTGTGCGTCGCGCCGCCGGCATCGAGCTTTCGGCCGCGCTTGCCCGCGAGCTCGAGACCGTTCAGGTCCCCAAATATGCCACGGACGAGTATTCCTGCCGCCGCGTGCCCGGCGTCGATTCTAGCGAGGTGCGCTAATGGCTGCCAAACTCATCGATCTTTCCTTTACGCTCAACGGCCGTAAGGTCAAGGTTCAGATTGCCCCTGACACCATGCTCTTTGCGCTGCTGCGCGAGCAGGGTTGCGCGTCGGTGCGCTGCGCCTGCGAAACCACCAACTGCGGCCTGTGCACGGTGTGGCTCGACGGCGATCCGGTGCTGAGTTGCTCGGTTCCCGCCGCGCGCGTCGAGGGTCGCTCCATTACCACGCTCGAGGGCCTCAAGGCCGAGTCCGAGGCGCTCGCCCGCGCGATGGCTGCCGAAGGCGCCGAGCAGTGCGGTTTTTGCGCCCCCGGCCTCATCATGAACGTGCTGGCGCTTGCCCGCGCCGCCAAGGAGGACCCGAGCCTCGTCGCCACGCGCGAGGAGCTCTCGCGCCAGCTCGCCGGCAACCTCTGCCGCTGCAGCGGCTACGAGAGCCAGCTGCGCGCCATCGTGCGCTTCCTCAACGAGTCCGGCGTTCAGGTGGGCTTCGAGATGCCCGAGCTGCCCGTCAACGACACCAGCTCTGACGGCGTCTCCTACAAGCAGATCACCCACAAGCAGCCCAAGAAGGATTCGAAGGCCCTGCTCGAGGGCCGTCCCGTCTACACGGGTGACCTAGTGCCCGCCGGCGCGCTCATCGTCAAACTCAAGCGCAGCCCCTATGCCCGCGCCAAGATCCGCTCCATCGACACCTCGCGTGCACTGAAGGTGCCCGGCGTGGTGGGCGTCTACACCTACGAGGACGTGCCCAAGCGCCGCTTTACTATCGCCGGCCAGAGCTATCCGCAGCCGAGTCCCTACGACCGCCTGATTCTCGAGAACCTCGTCCGTTACCAAAACGAAGAGGTGGCGATCGTCGCCGCCGAGACCGAGGAGGCTGCCGACAAGGCGCTCAAGCTCATCAAGGTCGACTATGAGGTGCTCGAGCCGCTCCTCGACTTTACCCAGGCACTCGATAATGACATCGTGGTCCATCCCGAGGGCGACGTGACCTTTATGTTCCCGCAGGGCGGCGACGTTGCTCGCAACCTGGTGTGCAGCGGTACCAGCGATTATGGCGATCTGGACGAGGCCTTCGCCCAGAGCGACATCGTCTTTGAGCGCACCTACACCAGCCAAGCCACGCAGACCGCGCCCATGGAGACCTTCCGCGCCTTTGCGACGACCGACGCATTTGGGCGCATTTCGGTGACCACCTCGACGCAGGTACCCTTCCACGTGCGCCGTATGGTCGCGCAGTCGCTCGATATTCCGCAGTCGCAGGTGCAGGTTATTAAGCCGCGCATCGGTGGTGGCTTTGGCTCCAAGCAGACGGGTTGCTGCGAGATCTTCGTGGCGTTTGTGACGCAGCAGACCGGTCGTCCGAGTTATTGCTGCTACACCCGCGAGGAGACCATCACTGCGGGTAACTCGCGTCACCAGATGCAGATGACCGTCAAGCTGGGCGCCATGAACGACGGCACCATCACGGCCATCGACCTGCATACGCTGTCCAACGCCGGCGCATACGGCGAGCACGCCACCACGACGATCGGCCTCTCGGGCCACAAGAGCCTACCCATCTACAACCATGTGAAGGCGAGCCGCTTTAGGTGGGACGCCGTCTACACCAACACCAACCGCGGCGGCGCGTATCGTGGCTACGGTGCCACCCAGGGCCAGTTTGCCGTGGAGAGCGCCGTCAACGAGCTCGCCGACATGCTGCACATGGACCCCGCCGACCTGCGCCTTAAGAACATCGTGCACGAGGGCGAGATCATGCCCGCGTACTACGGTCAGCTGAATACAAGCTGTGCGCTCGACCGCTGTCTGGCGCGCGTGCATGACATGATCGACTGGGATAACAAGTATCCGTGCCGGGACATGGGAAACGGCAAGATTCGTGCGGTCGGCATGGGCATGGCGATGCAGGGCTCGGGCATCACGAGCATGGACGTCGGCAGTGCGACGCTCAAGGTCAACGATGAGGGCTTTTACACGCTGCTCATCGGCGCGGCTGACATGGGCACCGGCTGTGATACCACGCTTGCGCAGATCGCGGCAGAGGTGCTTGAGTGTCCGCTTGACAACATCACCACGCTGAGTGCGGACACCGACTGGTCGCCGTATGATTCCGGCTCGTATGCCTCGAGTACGACCTACGTCACCGGCAAGGCGACAGAGAAGTGTGCCCTTGAGCTGCGCGGCAAAATCTGTGCGCTCGGCGCAAAGCTGCTCGGCTGCGATAAGGAGCAGGTCAGCTTCGACGGCAGGGAAGTCCGCGTAGAGGAAGGCGAAAATGCAGGCAAGACCATTAACCTGAGTGATATTGCGACGGCTTCCATGAACGGCAACAGCATCGAGCTGCAGGCGACGGTTACGCATTCGTCCGAGATTTCGCCTCCGCCGTATATGGTCGGTGCGGCTGAGATCGAGGTGGATACCGAAACCGGCGAGGTAACCCTGCTGGATTACGCTGCGGCAGTGGACTGCGGTACGCCCATCAATCCGAACCTGACGCGCGTGCAGGCCGAGGGCGGCATTGCGCAGGGCGTCGGCATGACGCTGACC
>USCJ01000172.1 GCA_900553215.1 uncultured Collinsella sp. | reverse complement strand
TGGAGATCTTCTTGGTCGAGCCGTCAGCCAAGATGTAGGTTCCGCTAAAGGCCTCGTCGCCGCCCTCGACGGGGAACGTCACGCCGTAAACCTCGACACGGAAAAAGCCGCCGGCAGGCGCCGTCTCGCCAAAGTCGATCTTGAGCGTCTGGCCATCGGCCTTGCACGTGGGCTTCATGGGCGTACGGTCCATGAGGTCCTCGCCCGAGAGCATCGTCAATCGCGTGTCATCGGTACCAAACGTCGCGCCGTCGACAAACGTCAGCGAAAGACCGCTCAGCTCCTCGTCGGCATCGGCCTGAACTTCCCAGGTAATGCGCGTCTCGGTGCCGCCGACCACAGCGCTGCCCGAACCGGTGTTGGGTCGGGCGGTAATCTTTGCGGTCTCAAGCGCCTGGGCGGTCGTGGGCGCATATGCCCCCGCGCACACCAGCGCGAGCGCCACGGCCATGACGCAGGCTAGCTTTTGGAGCAAGGCGGACAGTGAAAAACGCTGCTCCGTGGCCCCTTTGTTCAATCGAGACAAGGTGGCTCCTATCGTAGAAGTTGCCGGCAAAACAAGACGGAAACGCGGTCCGTCGAGAGAAGCGCAAAGGCCCTCTCCGCAAAACGGAAAGGGCCCGCACGCAATCAAGCATTAATTTACTTGATGCTGTACTTAGCCATGAGGGCGTCAACGGTACCGTCGTCGGTCAGGTCCTTGATGGCCTGGTTGATGTCGTCCTTGAGCTTGGTGTTGCCCTGGTTGATGGCGATGGCGTACTCCTCGCCGGTGCTAATCTGCTTGATGGTCTGGCAGGTGTTGAACTGCTCGGCGGTCAGCTGGCTGGCAACGGAGCGGTTGGTGACTACTGCGTCGCCCTTATCGGACTGCAGGGCGCTGAAGCACTCGGTGGCGTCCTTGTAGGGAACAATCTTGGCCTTGGGGAAGTTCTCCTGGGCAAAGGCCTCGGCGGTCGAGCCAGACTGGACGATGATGGTAGCGTCGGCGTTGTTGAGCTTCTCGCTGTAGTTGTCGGCCGTGATGTCGGTGTTATCGACCTTGGTCACGATAGCCTGATCGTCCATGTAGTAAGAGTCGGAGAAAGTGACTTCCTTCTCACGCTCGGGCGTGTCAGTGATAGCCGCGATGGCGACGTCGTACTTGGCGCCCGAAGCGACGCCCGGAACCAGCGTGTCGAAGTCGTTGTTGACGTACTCGACATCCAGACCCAGCTTATCGCCGATAGCCTTAATGAGTTCAAGGTCAAAGCCCTGGTAGTCGCCGTTGTCATCCTTGTACTCAAACGGCGCGTACTCGGCAGAGGTGCCGACGGTGAGCGTACCGTCCTTGACGAGCGCGTACTCCTTGGAGCCGTCGACCTTCTCGACCTTAGCGTCGTCAGAGCTGCTGGAACTGGCATCAGAACCAGAGGTGGCGTTGGACGAGCCGCAGCCCGTCAGTGCAAGAGCGAGCGCCATGGCGCCCGTGGCGGCAAATGCACCAAGCTTCTTGAGCTTCATAATCAGTCTCCTTCCAGTGACCCCATTTGATTCAGAGGTCTGCAAAAACTGTTGGTTATTATGCACCTGTAAGTGCGAATCTGCAATTAGAAAACTGATTGAAACAATCACATAACGTGAATGGAACACTCCACTTTGTGACAGTCGTTACTGCTGTAACGACCTTAAAAGTTTGATTTCAGCTGCATAACCTGCAAGTTCGTTCGGCGTCTCCAAAATGAACGGCAATGCACGCAAACGGCTATTCGATACAATAATCTGCATAACCTGCATACCACCGCCAAACTCCTCGCTGCCAAGGTATCCCTTGCCGATGCACTCGTGACGATCTTTATGGGCACCACAGGGGTTCTTCGAATCGTTGATGTGTACGGCACGCAAGCGGTCGATCCCCCCCACGCGGTCGAACTCGTCGAGTACGCCGTCCAGATCATGGATGATGTCGTAGCCGGCATCGCTCACATGGCAGGTGTCCAGACACACGCCCAGCTTGTCCGATAGCTCTGGACGCCTGGCGGCAGCACCCTCGATAATGCGCGCCAGCTCTTCAAAGCTACGGCCCACCTCGGTACCCTTGCCCGCCATGGTCTCGAGCAGCACCGTCGTCTGCTGGCCCTCAAACATCACCTGGCACAGGGTGTTGACGATCATCTGAATGCCGGCGTCGGAGCCCTGCCCCACATGCGCACCGGGATGGAAGTTGTAGTAGTTGCCGGGCAGCGCCTCCATGCGCCGCAGGTCCTCGGCCATGGCCTCCAGGGCAAACTCGCGCGCCCGCTCCTTAGCGGAGCAGGGGTTATAGGTATACGGGGCATGAGCCACGAGCGGGCCAAAGTCGTTTTGCTCCATAAGCTCGCACAGGGCCGCCACGTCATCCATGTCAAGGTCTTTTGCCTTGCCACCGCGCGGGTTGCGCGTAAAGAACGCAAAGGTATTGGCGCCAATGGACAACGCCGTCTCCCCCATCGCCCGATAGCCCTTCGTCGTCGAAAGATGACACCCGATCGTCAGCATCTCCAACTCCCCCTCATCAGTTGCGGTGAAATACGGTCTATTGGTGCCTTATTTTGGCGCAAACAGACCGTATTCCACCGCAAGATATAAAAGGGGCATCGGGGGCACGGTCCGCCGAGCCTTCTTGAGCACCAGCACCGCAGCCTAGAGCGTCAAGCGAATCGCATCGATGATCTGCGCGCAGCGCTGTGTGGCGGCAAGGGGCATGACGGGACTCTCGAGTTTCCCCGCCCGGATGAGCTGGGTCGCATGCGAAGCTTCGCCGTAAAAATCATCGACCTCAAATGGGGCGTCGATTTCGAGCACTCGACCGTCGGAGTACTTCACATGGGCGAGCTCGGGGCGATGGAGGCGCTCGATTTCCAACGAGCCCCGCTCGCAGGCAATCGTTAAGCGGCTTTCATATGCTGCTTTGCCGTCGTACACCATATGAATGGGTATACCGCCGACACTCATATGGATCTCATCGGCCCAATCCACGCGGCCGCCCGATACGTCACGCCAGCGAACTTCACGAGACGAAACATCGCACGCACCCGCAAGCAGATCCTCAAACCACCCGACCGCATAGCAGCCCATGTCATATAGACAGCCACCCTGCAACGGATCGAGCAGATAACTCGAAGGGGGCTCACCATAATCGAGTTTTTGCACGCTTTCGATCGAGACGATACAGCCGAGCTCGCCCGACGCAAGCAAACCCTTCACGCGAGTGCGCATCGGGCAAAACCGATTCTTCATCGCCTCCATAAACAGCACGCCGTGCTCGCGAGAGGCGGAGGAAATCGAGAGAGCCTCTTCCTCACTCAAAACGGCCGGCTTTTCGCACAGCACGGCCTTTCCGGCGCGCAGCGCGCGACAGGCCCAACGCGTATGCATGCCATGCGGAAGAGCCAAGTAGATTGCGTCGACATCGGGGTCGGCAATCAGCGCGTCATAAGCCGCATCGCCGCTACCGTCAGCCGTGGCATAACTGTGCGCGGCATCAATCGAAAACGCCCTGCAAAACCCCTCAACATGCGAAGGGGTGCGACCGGCGGCAGCCACAAGCCGTGCCCCGCCCACCTCCTTGAGCGACGATGCAAATCGGTGCGAAATGTGCCCAGCGCCCAAAACGCCCCAACGAACCTCGCGCAAATCATCATATGAATCCCGATGGCCCACGACAGCCCCCTTCAGTTGCGGTGAAATAGTTCCTGTTTAAGCCCCATTCTGCCGCAAACAGGAACTATTCCACCGCAAGTTATAAAAGGGTCATGAGGAGCGCGTTTTGCAAAAGGCTTTAAGCGCAGCCGTTACGGGGCCAGGCTGGAAACGTCGGCGCACATCGTCGAGACGCTCGGGAATATCGATGTGCTGCGGGCAGTGACGTGCGCATTTGCCGCACTTGACGCAATTGCTCGCCAGCTTT
>USCJ01000171.1 GCA_900553215.1 uncultured Collinsella sp. | reverse complement strand
GTGGTCATCCACTACGACCCGTGGTGGAACGTGGCAGCGCAGGACCAGGCGACCGACCGCGCGCACCGTATTGGCCAGCAACATACCGTGACCGTGTACAAGCTCATCGCCAAGGACACGATCGAGGAGCGCATTATGCAGATGCAGGAGTCCAAGCGCGACCTGGTCAACAGCGTGCTCGGCGGCGACGGCATCTCGTCGGCGCTGTTTACCCGCGAAGATGTTCTGGCGCTGCTGGGCGGCGACGGGCGCTAACCCGCTCGGGTGGGGCCGCCAGGGCGGATAGCGCACGCTGCCCCATCGTCCCCGCCCGTTATGTGTTCATTTGCAATGCCGTGGATGGTTTGTCTGCCTTTGGGCATAAGAACCATCAAGAACATTGGCACGTCAGCAAAGGAGAACATCATGGCGAAATTCTTTAAGGACCCCGACGGTAAGCTCATTGCCGCCCTTGGCAACGACGTTGCAACCCCTGCCGGTTGCACGGAACTGACCGCAAACACTGAGGACGCGGCGCACGAGAAGCACGTGCCTGTTGTCGAGACCGAGCGCGACGGTCACGTGATTCGCGCACGCGTTGGCTCGGTCGAGCACCCCAGCCTGCCCGAGCACTATATTGAGTGGATCGCCCTTGAGGCCGAGGGCCGCTTAGAGGTCCATTACCTTGAGCCCGGCATGAAGCCCGCGACGTTTTTTGCCGGCGGTTCCAAGACCGGTACCGTCTATGCCTACTGCAACCTGCACGGGCTGTGGTCCGCGACGTTCTAGGAGCGCGCCCCCGCTCGGGGTATCATAGCTAGCATATGCACATGCGAGCGCCGACTGCATCATGCGGCCGGCGCTTTTACTACGATTTCGATGGTTTACGACGGAAAGGGCTGAGCCATGAAGCTCGCGCTTGCACAGATCGATATGCGCCTGGGTGATATTGAGGGCATTTGCGGCCGCATCGAGGACCAGGCTCGTCTGGCCCACGAGCGCGGGGCGCGCGTGCTGTGCGTTCCGGCTCCGCTCTTTATGGGCGCCATGCCCGGTGGCCTGGTGGGCGCTGCCGACTTTGAGCACGACATGCTTGCCGGCTTGACTGGTGTCGCCGAGCGCATCCAGGAGCTTGACATGATCTGCATCGTGCCCGCGGCGGTTTCGTTTGAGGGTCAGCCGCTGCTCGACTACATGATGCTCAAGGACGGTCATGTGGTGCCGGCGCATTCGAGCATTGCCCTGCAGCGTGGCGAGAACAACGACACGCGTTGGGCGCCGCCGGTGTTCGACGTGGACGGCGTGCGCATCGCCGTGATTTTTGACTTGGACCGCGAACTCGAGATGTTGCCGACCGGTGTTGACCTCATTGCGTATTTCCAATTCAATGCGTTTGACATGACCGACCGCGAGACTGCCGCCATTGCCGCCGTTCGCAGCGGCGCCTACCGCAAGATCGCATCCAAGCGCAGCGTGTGGTTTGCCTGTATGGCGCCGGTCGGTGCTTATGACGAGTCGGTGTATACCGGCGGTTCGTTTGTGCTCGACGACTGTGGTCGTGTGGTGGCCCAGGCGCCGTGTTTTGAGGAGAGCCTGCTGGTTCAGGAGATTCAGCGCGGCGTGATGCTCGATGCCCTGGAAGATCACGAACTGCCCGAGTTCCGTTCCGAGGAGTGGCTGTGGCAGGCGCTGGTGCTCGCCGTGCGCGACAACGCCCGAGCCCACGGTGCGTCGCGTGCTGTGGTGGCGCTCGAGGGCGACTTGCCGTCGTCCCTGCTGGCGGCGCTGACCGTCGACGCTCTGGGCCCGCGTAATGTGATTGGCCTGGTGCTGGGGCGCAACCGTATCTTTACGCCGGCGCAGGAAGAGGCCGAGGCTGCCCGCTGTGCCGCCGTCCGCGCCATCGCCGAGCGTCTGCACATTCGCACCGTCGAGCGCGATGCACCGGATGCGGCGCGTGTGCTCGATCGCGACGTGTCGGCGGGCGATGCCGAGCGTCTGCGCTCGCGCACGCTGGGCCTCATGCTGGAGGACACGGCGCTCGAGCTGGGTGCGATGGCGCTGAGCCCGCTGTCCAAAACCGAGTACGCGCTGGCGGCGCCGGCGCTTTGCGGCGGCTACCAGGGCGATTACGCGCCCTTTGGCGATGTGTACCTGTCGACGCTTGAGTTTGTGGCGCGTGTGCGCAACCGCACGTCTGCCGTGGTGCCCCAAGAGCTCGTGACGCTCAACGCGGTGGAAGATTGTATGGAGCGAGTGCTGGCGCAGGCGCTCTCGACGCTCGACGGTCCGGTCGATATGCTCGACCGCGCGGCACAGCTGCTCGGCGGGCTTGAGCCGGGTGAGGTCGATGGCGCGCTCGAGGCGCACGTGGACCGCAATCGATCTTTCGACGACATCCCGATGGCCGCTGGCAAGCCTGAGGCCTGCTCGCTGCTGCTGATGCTTGTGCGTCAGGGCGAGGCCGCCCGCCGCATGCTGCCGACGGCGTCGATCGTCTCAGCCCGTTCGTTTGTCGAGCGCGCCTGGCCGTACATGCTCGCGTGGTCCGACCTGGGGCTTAACGGCAAGGAGCGTATGACGGTCGATTCGCTGGCGCGCGCCGAGGTGCGCCGTTTTGCTGACGAGGATACTAGTGAGCGCGTGCGAAACGAGATGATGGGCGTGCTGGGCGAGCTACTGGGTATTTCGCCCGAGCAGATGGAGGAGCTGCGCTCCGAGGACGGCCAGCGCCGCCTGCACGAGGGTATGAAGAAGTTTGAGGGCGAGGTCCAGGACGCCATCGATAAGATGATGGGCGGCCAGGGTGGCCCGCAGGGTGGGCCCCAGGGTGGCCCGATGCCGCATCCGCCGGTGGATCCGAGGCAGTTTCCCTTTTTCTCTCAAAACTAACTATGGGATAGGACTCGCTTCCAACCCCGACACTTCAACTAAGCATCTTGGCCCCGTTGTGTTATTCTAGAACAGACGTTCGTGAATGATGCTCGGGGCCTTGCCTTGTGCTGTACTTGTGACGAGGGGAGGTTGGCTTGGTCATTTTGGGTATCGACCCCGGTTTGGCCCATACGGGTTGGGGGATTATCGAGGAGCGGCGCGGCGAGGTTCGCTGCCGTGCCTACGGTTGTATCGAGACCAGCGCGGGTAGTCCGCTCGCGGTGCGCCTGTCGCATATCGCCCGCGACCTCAAGGGCGTCGTGGAGCGTTATCGACCCGATACTGCTGCTATCGAGAGCATCTACTTTGGCGCTAATGTCCGCTCGGCAATCCCCACGGCACATGCCCGCGGTGCCGCGCTCGTGGCGCTTTCGGAGTGCGCGCTCGAGATCGGCGAGTACACGCCTATGCAGATCAAGCAGGCTGTGGTGGGTACCGGCGCCGCGGACAAGCGGCAGGTCGCCTACATGGTGCGCACGCTCACGCAGCTCGACCACGACCCTCATCCCGACCATGCCGCCGATGCCCTGGCTTGCGCCATCTGCCACGTAAACCTCAGCCGCACCCGCGCCCTCACCGGTGGCGAGTTCTATCAACAGAGAGGAACCGGATACTGATGATTTCCCAGCTCCACGGAACGCTTGTCGAGGCCACGATGAGCTCTGCTGTCGTCGACGTGTCGGGCGTTGGCTTTGAACTCGGCATTTCTGGCGGCACTGCGGCCACGCTGCCTACGCCCGGCGGTGAGGTGCGCCTCTATACCCGTATGCAGGTGCGCGAGGACGCTATGACACTTTTCGGTTTTTCCTCTAAGGATGAGCGCACGATGTTCGACCGGCTTGTGTCCGTCTCGGGCGTTGGCCCGCGCTTGGCGCTCGCCGTACTTTCCACCTATACCGTGGGACAGCTGTATTCCCTGGTGATGGCCGAGGACGACAAGGGCATGGCCAAGGTGCCCGGCGTGGGCAAAAAGACCGCCCAGCGCCTCATCTTGGAGCTCAAGAGCACCTTTGCCAAGGATAAGGGCTTTGTGCC
>USCJ01000170.1 GCA_900553215.1 uncultured Collinsella sp. | reverse complement strand
CCGTTGCGCACGATGGCAACAACCTTGGCGCCTACGATCACATCGTTGTCATAGCCGTCGAACTCGGTCGCGGCAACCTTGTCGGAAAGCTCGACCCACACGTCATTGAAGCTGCCCCAGGCATCGCCCTTAGCGTTGGCGCGAGCGCGGGCCTTCTGGTCCTCCATGCAGGCGGTGAAACCGTCCATGTCGACGTCGTGGCCAGCAGCGCCGGCAATCTCGACGGTCAGGTCGATGGGGAAACCAAAGGTGTCGTGCAGCTTAAAGGCAACGTCGCCCGGAAGGACAGCGCCGTCGGCGAGCGCGGCCAGGGCCTCGTCAAGGTAAATGCGGCCGTTGTCGAGCGTCGTTGAGAAACGCTCCTCCTCGGAGGCGACGATGCCCTTAACGAGCGCGACGTTCTTGAGCAGCTCGGGATAAGCCTCGCCCATCTGAGCGTTGACCTCGTCGATGAACTTGGTCAGGAAGGCGCCCTCGATGCCCAGCAGACGACCGTGGAACACGGCACGGCGGAGCAGGCGGCGAAGGACGTACTCGCGACCCTCGTTGCCGGGCAGGATGCCGTCGGAGATCATAAAGTCGACGGCACGGGAGTGGTCGGCGATGATGCGCAGGGAGCGGCTAGCACCGGAGTAATCGTCGGCGTCATAGGTCTTGCCGCTGATCTTCTCGCCCAGCTTGATGAGGTGCTGCATCAGATCGCCGTCGTAGTTAGCGGTCTTGTGCTGCATGATGGCGGCCATGCGCTCCAGACCCATGCCCGTATCGAGGTTGCGGTGCGGCAGCTCCGGCATGGAGCCATCCTCCTGGCGGTCGTACTGGGTAAAGACGAGATTCCAGAACTCCAGGAAGCGGTCGCAGTCGCAGCCGGGCTTGCAGTCGGGGCTGCCGCAGCCGACCTCCTCGCCCATGTCAAAGTAGATCTCGGAGCACGGACCGCAGGGGCCGGTGGGGCCAGCGGCCCAGAAGTTGTCGTCCTCGCCCAGGCGGGAGATGTGATCCTCGGCAACGCCCAGGGAGCGCCACACGTCATGGGTCTCGTCGTCCTCGGTAAAGACGGTGAAGTACAGGCGATCGAGCGGCAGCTTGAACTCCTTGGTAATGAGCTCAAAGGCCCAAGCGCAGGCCTGCTGCTTGGAGACGCCGCCAAAGGAGAAGTCGCCGAGCATCTCGAAGAAGGACAGGTGACGGCCGTCTTCGCCGATGCAATCGATGTCGTTGGTGCGGACGCACTTCTGGCAGGAGATCGCGCCGATCTCCTTCATGGTCTTCTTGCCCTGGTAGTACTCCTTAAACTGGTTCATACCGGCGTTGGCAAGCAGCAGCGAAGGGTCGTCGGGGACGAGGGACGAAGAAGGATAGAGCTTAAGACCGCGCTCCTCAAAGAAGTTGAGGAACTTAGAGCGGATCTCGGCCGTAGTCATTGACGGGTAGTCAGCACTCATAGAGGGAATCTCCTCGGTTTCACATCGAAACAGTTCAAACGTAACGATATTACCATCCCACCGCGCCTGTGCAAAAAAGAGGGCCGCCAAACAGCGACCCTACAGCGAAAGTGCACGTTATTTAGTACTGTGCGATCCTTTGAAAAAGGGCTGCTGTAGAATTACATATAAGAGTCACCCGGAAGGAGCGATCGATGAAAAGCAAACGATTTTTCCTCAATGCACTTCTGTTAGCGGCACTTTTAACGCTTTTGGCTTTCACCTGCTGGTACGCAAACCAACCAGCATTTGGCTACGTGTTGTATGCAGTAATGTCCGGCGATAAGGCTTATTACACTCTACGTGCAATTGACATTCTCTTTTTCTATGTTGCCGGCCCCTTATCAATCGCTCTGCTCGCGTTTCTTGTCATTTACAACTTCAAGAAACGTTAATAGGACCTATTTAGAATCCGAGTCGTCCATGGAGCCGTCGATGCCGGTTTTGGTATCGTCGTCCGTGTTGGAGTCATCGTCCTTGGCAAAGGGGTTCTTGAAGAAGCCCGTGGCATCGGGCTGCAGGCCAGAGAGCTTAATCCAGGGATTATCAAGCTCGGGCTTGGGCATGGCCTTGGCCTCGGGCGCAGTCTCGTTGCCGATGAGCTCGGACTCGTAAATGAAGGTGTCATCGCCGAGCGCATCGTAGGCGGCGACCGGGTTGCCATCGGCATCGCGGTACGGCGTGCCCTTAAACACGGCGCCGTCATAAGCCACAAGCTGGCGGCCGGTCTCATTCTCGAAGTAGTACACGAAGATACCCTTGAGGGCCGCACACAGCGGGATGGCAATAATCATGCCGATGGGGCCCATAAGTGCCGAGCCAATAACGAGCGCCGTGAGGCTCATGATGGGATGCACCTGAACCGAGCTCTGCATGACCTTGGGCGAAATCACGTTATCGGTAACGTTTTGCGCGACCATCGTCACGACGAGCGTCCACAACGCCAACATGGGGCTGAACATGAAACCGAGCACCGTGGCGATTGCTGCGCTCACCCAGGGACCGACGACCGGAACCAAATGCATGATGCCGGTAAAGATAGCCATGAGCGCCGCATACGGATGGCCGATGATAATAAAACCGATAAAAGCGAGGAAACCACCGCAGATGGACGTCACGACCATACCGCGCATGTAGCCGCCGACAGAGCGAGAAAGGATGGCGACCATAAAGCGGTACGAGGTCTCCTTCTCCTGACCGATGATGGTGCAAATCTCGTGGTGCATGCGAGGGTAGTCGCAGGCCATCCAGTACGCAAGCACCAGACCAAGGAAGAGCACGAACAACTGCGAGGCCGTATTGGTGATGAGCGGGAACACACCGCGGCCAAGCTCGGCAGCGATCTGAGACACGTACTTCGATGCCACGGTAACAAGCGACGAAAGATTATCGTCCAGATACTCCTTGAGCGGCGTGTTGTTAAGCGTCTTGGCATGCGAGATCATCTCGTTGAGGTCGCCACCCGCAACACGAAGCTGCTCAGGCAGGCGGCTCAGGACTTCCATGATCTGACCAAAGAGAATCGGCGACAAGATACAAACGACACCGACGAGCACGGCAACAACAACAATTAGCGCGATAAGCGAACCGATGCCGCGATTCACGCCATGGTGCTCGAGCCAGTTGGTGATCGGGGACATCACAAAAGCAATGATGGAGCCGACGGCAAGAAACTCAATAACCGGTGCCAGGATGCCCATAAGGTTAAAGATGACAGCGGCGATGACAATGCAGCCGACAACAGCCCAAATGCGAAGCGTCAGAATGCGGGTGTCGCGCAGCACGCGATCGATTTGTTGGGGGTGCTCACTCATGAACGAATCATCACTCCGTCGGGGTCGATCTTATCTTGAATCTTCTTAAGGGTACGGCGCAGCAGGCGCGAGACCTGCACCTGCGAGATGCCAAGCTTCTTGGCAATCTCGATCTGGGTCATGCCCTTAACGAAGCGCAGCTCGATAACCTCGCGCTCGCGCGGCGAGAAATCGCGGATGGCTTCCTCGATTACCAGGCGGTCATCGGTAAAGTCGAGCTCGTTGTCGTCGTCGACATAGCGATCGAGAATCGAAGGCGCATCATCGGAATCGGACGCACCGGGGGCCTCGATGGGCACCGAGGTGTAGGCCGAGGACGACTCCATGGCTTCGAGCACCTCGTCGACGGTCACGTCCAGGTATTCGGCGATTTCCTCAACCTTGGGCGAACGCTGCAGCTCGTTGGTGAGCTTATCGGTAGCCTGGTTGACCTTGGCCGAGAGCTCCTGCAAACGACGGGGCACGCGCACGCTCCAGCCCTTGTCGCGGAAGTGGCGCTTAATCTCGCCCAAGATGGTGGGCGTGGCAAACGTCGTGAACTCGAGTCCGCGCTCGGGATCAAAGCGGTCGATTGCTTTGAGCAGGCCCAGGTATGCTGCGGCGGCGTGGACACACGGGAACTCAGGCCGGATACCATGGAGTCAAAGCTGGTGAAGG
>USCJ01000169.1 GCA_900553215.1 uncultured Collinsella sp. | reverse complement strand
CCCAACCAACAGCGTCCCCATCGCAGAGCGCTCGCAACAGCGTCACCGCAGGCGGGGTCCGGGCTTGGTTTTCAGAACATTCCGCAGACCAGTGTGGCGCCTTGTCCGCGGCTCCGAAGGAGCAGGACAAGGCGCCACACATGGTCGAGGACGTTCTGAAAACTAAGCCCGGCCCCCGCCGGACAGGTCGCACTACTCGCAGAGCAGCTTAGCAATCTGGACGGCGTTGGTTGCCGCGCCCTTGCGGATTTGGTCGCCGCAGCACCAGAAGGTGATGCCGCGCGCGGCCTCGGGGTTCGAGATGTCGCGACGCACGCGACCGACCCAAATCAGGTCCTGGTCGGACGTATCCATCGGCATGGGGAAGCGATCGTGCGCGTCCTCGGCGCTCATGTCGTCGACCAGCTTCACGCCCGGAGCGGCGGCCAGCGCGGCACGGGCCTCTTCCACCGTAATATCGCGCTCGAACTCGAGCGTAATGCTCTCGGAGTGCGAGCGCAGCACGGGCACGCGCACACAGGTGCAGTTCACGCGCAGCTCGGGCAGATGCATGATCTTGCGGCCCTCGTTTTGCAGCTTCATCTCCTCGGAGGTAAAGCCCTCCTCCTTGACACCGCCAATCTGCGGAATCAGGTTGCTCGCCAGCTGGGCGGCAAAGGCGCGCGGCTCGGGAATCTCCTCGCCGCGGCCCAGGGCGGCCAACTGAGCCTCGAGCTCGGCCATGCCGGGAGCGCCGGCACCCGAAGCAGCCTGATACGTCGAGACGATCATGCGCTTCACGCCGGCGAGCTGATGCAGCGGCCACGTAGGAACCAGGCCGATGATGGTCGCGCAGTTGGGATTGGCGATAAGGCCGTGATGCCACTTGATATCGTCGGCATTGATCTCAGGCACAACCAGCGGCACTTCGGGATCCATGCGGAAGGCGTGACTGTTGTCGACCACGACGGCGCCGCGCTTGACGGCCTCGGGCAGCAGCTCCTTGGCGATATCGTCGCCGGCAGCGCCGAGCACGATGTCGCAGCCCTCAAAAGCCTCGGGGCAAGCTTCCTCAATCACGATCTGCTCGCCGCGGAACTCAACGGTCTTGCCCGCAGAGCGCGCGCTCGCCAGCAGCTTGAGCTTACCGACCGGAAACTCCTGCTCGTTGAGGCACTCGAGCATCTGGGTGCCCACAGCTCCCGTCGCGCCCAAAATAGCAACCGTGTACTGTTTCATGCTTCCCCCTTTAAAGGTTTTGGCTTTTGCCCGCACGCCGAGCAGGCCGATTATTGTTGCCAGTGTATACAAGAACGGGGCGGGCACGAAACCCGCCCCGTCGAAACGAAACCGAAACGAAACGCCCCGCCGTAGATTTTTGAGACATGACCAAAAATCTACCGAGCAGTCGCTACTTTTTGAGCGCGGCCGGGGCGGGATCGGCCGGCGCGGGAGCCTCCAGGTCAGAGACCTTCACAATGCCGTTCTCGTCGGAGAAGGCGCGGTAAATGGTCCGAATCGCCAGGTCGAAGTCCTTCTCCTCGACACCGATAATGATGTTGATCTCGTCGCAGCTCTGCGAAATCATGCGCACGCTCACGCCGGCCTGGCCAAGCATGCCAAACAGATGGCCCGAGATACCCGCGCGGCCGCGCAGGTTACGACCGACGGTCGCGATAAGTGCCAAGCCCTCGACAACCTCGATCTCGAGCGGCTCGACCTCCTGCTGAATGTCGCCCACGAGCGAGTACAGCGAATCGTGAACGTCCTGCTCCTGCACCACGGCGCCAAAGCGGTCGACGCCGGTGGGCATGTGCTCAACGGAAACGTCATAGCGTTCGAAGACCGAAAGCGCACGGCGCATAAAGCCAACACGGGGCTTGGTACGGTCACGGGCGACGTTGATGGCGACAAAACCGCGCTTGCCGGTAACGCCGGTAATGATGGGCTCTGCCTCACCCTCATCAGCCGTCTCGCTAATGATGGTGCCTGGGTCCTGCGGCGCATTGGTGTTCTTGATGACCAGCGGAATACCCGCCTCGCGCACGGGGAACACGGCCTCCTCGTGCAGGACGCTTGCGCCCATGTACGAAAGCTCGCGCAGCTCCTCGTAGGTAACGCGCGCAATGGGCTGAGCCTCGGGCACAATGCGAGGATCAGCAGAATAGAAGCCCGAAACGTCGGTCCAGTTCTCGTACAGGTCGGCGCCTAGGCACTTGGCCAGGATCGAGCCCGAGATATCGCCGCCGCCACGGTCGAGCAGCTTGATTTGGCCCTCACGCGTCGCGCCGTAGAAACCGGGCATAACAAAGCCGCCCTGTTGGCCGTACTCCTGCACCAACTCGGAGGTACGGTTCATGCTGAGCGTACCGTCGTGATGGAACGCCACAACCGTCGCGGCGTCCAGGAACGGCAGGCCCAGGTACTCGGCCATCAGGCGAGCGGTGAAATACTCGCCACGGCTCACGAGCTCCTCGGTGGAGTAGCCACCCGAGCGGGCACGCTCGGCAAAGGCCGCGAACTCCTCGCGGATGGGATAGGTGAGCTCCAGCTCGTCAGCGATATCAAAATAGCGCTGCCCAATGTCCTCGAGCAGCTCCTCGCACGACACGTGGTACTTAACGTGCGCGTTAACCAGGTAGAGCAGGTCGGTCACCTTGGTGTCGCCCTTAAAGCGGCGACCGCAGGCAGAAACCACCACAAAACGGCGGGCCGGGTCGGCATCGCCTTGATCTTCTTAAAGTGTTCGGCATCGGCGACCGACGAGCCGCCAAACTTGGCAATTTTTATCATGGCGTGGAGGTTACCTTTCTAAAAGCCTCTGCAAACCTGTTTTGCGCGCTCTGATACCATGGGTTCACCGATTGGGACCAAGGCATCCGAGGAGCAGTGTTATATGGGAACTTATCATAGTACACGAGGACGCACTTTATCGTGCTCAAGTAAGGTGGCAATCCGTACCGGCATCGCTCCCGACGGGGGGTTGTTTGTCTCGGACGAGCTCGGCACCCAGCAGGTCGATATCAGCTCGCTTGCAGATAAATCGTACTTTGAAATCGCTCAAGATGTGTTGGGAATGTTACTGAATGATTACACGGCCGAAGAAATTTCGGCGTGTGTCGACGAGGCTTACCGCAGCACGTTTGCGAGCGAAGAGGTCACGCCGCTCGTCAAACTCGACGCCGCACCGGGCGCCGATGCCCCTCAGACCTATGTGATGGAACTCTTTGGCGGCCCCACAAGCGCCTTTAAGGACGTCGCCCTGCAGATGCTCCCCCGCTTGATGGCCCGCACCTCTGCCAAGGACGGCGGCGCCGAGCGCATCATGATCGTCACCGCCACGTCGGGCGACACGGGCAAGGCAGCACTTGCCGGCTTTGCCGACGCTCCGGGCACGGGCATCACTGTCTTTTATCCCGAGGGCAAGGTCAGCCGCGTCCAGAACCTGCAGATGTCCACGCAGGAGGGCGACAACGTCGCTGTCTGCGGCATCCGCGGCAACTTTGACGACGCCCAGAGCGCCGTCAAGCGCATCTTTGCCGATAAGGAGCTTGCCGAGCGCCTGGAGGCCGCTGGCACCGTGCTTTCGAGCGCCAACTCCATCAACGTCGGCCGCCTGGTGCCGCAGGTTGTCTACTACTTTGCCGCCTATGCGCAACTGCTGCGCGCCGGCGCTATCGAGGCTGGCGACGCCGTAGAGTTCTGTGTGCCCACCGGCAACTTTGGCGATATCTTGGCCGGCTACTACGCCAAGTGCATGGGTCTGCCCGTCGCCAAGCTCGTCGTGGCGAGCGACAAGAACAACGTGCTTGCCGACTTCCTGACCACCGGCGTTTACGACCGTAACCGCCCGTTCTTCACGACCATCTCGCCGTCGATGGACATCCTTATTAGCTCCAACCTGGAGCGCATGCTCTACTTCTTGTCCGACGGCGACTGCGAGCTCGTTGTCGGCCTTATGGAGCAGCTTGCCCAGACCGGCC
>USCJ01000168.1 GCA_900553215.1 uncultured Collinsella sp. | reverse complement strand
GTCGAGCAGCTCGTGCTGCTGGGCCATGTTGGGATGCAGCGACGTGGACCAGGCGACGATCTCCTTGCTGCCGAAATCGTAGACCGGCGCGAAGTAGGCCTTGCCCCAGGGCTGCTTGAACTCGGTGACGTCGGTGCCCATCTTCTCCCACGGCCCGTCGGCGGCGAAGTCCCTGCCGATGACGTTCTCGAAGGTCTTTCCGACCTTGCCCCTGTACGAGTTGTACCTGTGGTAGTCGGTCTCGCGGCGGATCCCGCAGCTGATGCCCATCTCGCGCATCATCTTCAGCGTCGTCTTGTCGGCTATGCGCACGCCCTGCTCGGCGCGCAGGCACATGGCGATCTGCCTGTGGCCGCACCCGTTGGCGGTGCGCGAGAATATCTCGGCGGCGGCCTCCCAGAGCTCGGGCCTGGTGGGAGCCTTCGGGTGCGACAGCGCGTAGTAGTAGCTCGACCTCGCCAGGCCGGCGCACTCGAGCAGGTCGGCGAGGGGGTATTGCCCTGAAAGCCCGCTCACGACCGCGGCCTTCTCGCCGTTCGAGAGCGTTTCTCCGCCTTCAGGGCGATCGATTTTTTTAGGTAGGCGTTCTCCGCCTCGAGCCTCTTGATCCTGCGCTCGAGCTCCTGCTCGCGCGTCGTCTCCCCGGACGGGGAGCCGGACCCCCTCGGCCTCCCCCTGGGCTTTGGCCTGAGCGCCTCCGGGCCCTCCTCCCTGTAGGCCTTCAGCCATTTCTTGAAAGGGCTTGGCGAGGCTATCCCGAACTTCTCCATGGCCTCGGGCTTCGTCATGCCCTCGTCGACGACCGCCCTGACGGCGGCCAGCTTCGTCTCGAACGAATAGGCGGTGTGTTTCTTTCCCATCATGGCCAGAACCTCGATACCAGCAGACCTGTAGGTGCACAGCCATTCTCTCACGGTTTCCTCCGGCATCCCGAGAAGGGCCGCGATCGCCGCGCGGCCGTGCCCCTCGTCGTGCAGCTCTGCCGCTCGCAGTCTCATCCCGACGTCGTACAAAGCGTTTCCAGCCATAAAAAAGCCTCCCATTTCTTGTGTCCAAGAAATGGTAGGCAGTTCAGTGCGCAGCGGGGGTTCTTTCATGTCCGAGGACGTCCGCGAAGGTCAGCCCTCAGATCCTGCGGTGAGAGACCTAGGCCTCGTTGTACACCGTCTTGAGCTTCAGCAGGTGCTGGTAGCGATCCATGGCGGCCTGCTCGTTCTCCTTGAAGAGCTCCTCGGCGCGCTCGGGGAAGGAACGCGTCAGCGAAGCGTAACGGGCCTCGTTCATCAGGAACTCCTGATAACCGCCCGCGGGCTCCTTGGAATCGAGCGAGAGCTTCTTGCCGGCAGCAGCCTCGGGGTTGAAGCGGAAGAGGTTCCAGTAACCGCACTCGACAGCCTTCTTCATCTCGGCCTGGCAGTTCTGCATGCCGCCCTTCTTGATGGAGTGCATCTCGCAGGGGCTGTAGCCGATGATGAGGGACGGGCCGTCGTAGGCCTCGGCCTCATGGATGGCCTTGAGGGTCTGAGCCGGGTTGGCGCCCATGGCAACCTGTGCCACGTAGACGTAGCCGTAGCTCATGGCAATCTCGGCCAGAGACTTCTTCTTGGTCACCTTACCGGCAGCGGCGAACTGAGCGACCTGGCCCAGGTTCGAGGCCTTGGAGGCCTGAC
Source organism: uncultured Collinsella sp. (assembly GCA_900553215.1). GTDB lineage: Bacteria > Actinomycetota > Coriobacteriia > Coriobacteriales > Coriobacteriaceae > Collinsella. Next base: position 2,300 of record USCJ01000168.1, on the reverse strand, counting down.
CACCGGTGTTGGAGTAGACCTCGGTATCGAAGACGAAGACGTTGACATTGTGGCCGGAAGCCAGGACGTGGTCCAGGCCACCGAAGCCGATGTCGTAGGCCCAGCCGTCGCCGCCGAAGATCCAGAAGGACTTCTTGGTGAGGTAAGCCTTGTCGGCGAGGATCGCCTTGGAAGCGTCGCAGCCGCACTTCTCGAGCTCGGCAACGTAGGCAGCGGCAGCGGTCTTGGAAGCCTCGGCGTCGTTGACGGAGTCGATCCAAGCCTGGCCGGCGGCCTTGAGCTCGTCGGACGGACCATCGGCAGCGATGATGTCCTGGGTAGCGGCGATCAGTTTGTGCTGAACGGCCTCATAACCCACGGCCATGCCCAGACCGTGCTCGGCATTGTCCTCGAACAGGGAGTTGTTCCACGCCGGGCCGTGACCGTCCTTGTCCTTGCAGTAAGGAGCGGTGGCAGCGGGGTTGCCCCAAATGGAGGAGCAGCCGGTGGCGTTGGAGATGAACATGCGGTCGCCGGCGACCTGGGTCACCAGACGTGCATAGGCGGTCTCGGCGCAGCCGGCGCAGGAGCCGGAGAACTCCAGGTAAGGCTGCTTAAACTGGCTGCCCTTGACGTTGGCCGCGATGAGCTCCTTCTTCTCGGAGACGTTCTCGACCATGTAGTCCCAAACGGGCTGCTGGCCCATCTCCTGCTCGGTGGGAACCATCTCGAGGGCGCCCTTGGGGCAGACCTTGACGCAGTTGGTGCAGCCCATGCAGTCGAGCGGGGACACGGCCATGGTGAACTTCATGCCCTTGGCCTTGGGGCCCATAGCGTCGAGCGTGCGGGTAGCCTCGGGCGCGGCGGCAGCCTCGTCCTCGGTCATCGCGAACGGACGGATGGTGGCATGCGGGCACACATAGGCGCACTGGTTGCACTGGATGCACTTGGTCTCGTCCCAGTGGGGAACGACCACGGCGACGCCGCGCTTCTCGTATGCGGAGGCGCCCAGCTCAAACTGGCCGTCGGCGCAATCGACAAAGGCGGAAACGGGCAGGCTGTCGCCATCCATGCGATCGATGGGCTCGAGCAGGTTCTTGACCTGCTGGGCGATGGCGGACTTGGTCTCCTCGGAGAGCTCGACGGGAGCGGCATCCTCGGCGGTAGCCCAGTCGGCCGGAACCTCGAACTTACGGAAGGCGGTAGCGCCAGCATCGATGGCCTTATGGTTGGCGTCGACGATGGCCTGGCCCTTCTTCATGTAGGACTTGGTAGCCGCGTCCTTCATGTACTGCAGGGCGTCCTCGGCGGGCAGGACCTTGGCCAGCGCGAAGAAGGCGGACTGGAGCACCGTGTTGGTGCGCTTGCCCATACCGACCTTGGCCGCCAGGTCGATAGCGTCGATCAGGTAGACGTTGACGTTGTTGTTCGCGATGTAGCGCTTGGCCACGGCGGGCATGTGCTCGGCGAACTCCTCGTCGCTCCACTGGCAGTTGACCAGGAAGGTGCCACCCGGCTTGACGTCGCGGACCATCTTGAAGCCCTTGACGATGTAGCTGGGGTTATGGCAGGCGACAAAGTCGGCCTTGGTCACGTAGTACGGCGAACGGATCGGGGAATCACCAAAGCGCAGGTGCGAGACGGTGACGCCGCCGGTCTTCTTGGAGTCGTACTGGAAGTAGGCCTGGACGTACTTGTCGGTGTGGTCGCCGATGATCTTGATGGAGTTCTTGTTCGCGCCGACCGTGCCGTCGGAGCCGAGGCCCCAGAACTTGCAAGCCGTCGTGCCTTCCGGCGTCGTATCAATATCCTGCGTAACCGGCAAGGACGTATGCGTTACGTCGTCGACGATAGCTACCGTGAAATGATCCTTTGGCTGATCCTGCTTGAGGTTTTCAAAGACGCGGAGAATATGGGTCGGTGTCGTATCCTTACCGCCTAAGCCGGCACGGCCGCCGACGATGAGCGGTTTGTTGGCAACCGTGCTGTAGGCCTGGGTAACATCCAGATACAGCGGTTCAGCCAGGGAGCCCTGTTCCTTCGTGCGGTCCAGAACGGCAATCTTTTTGACCGTTTCCGGAATGTATTTGAAGAAATACTTGAGCGAGAAGGGACGATAGAGATGTACCGAAAGGAGGCCCGTCTTTTCGCCGTGGGCGTTCAGGTAATCGACGGTTTCCTTCGTAGCATCGCAGAGGGAGCCCATGGCAATGACCATGTATTCCGCATCCGGTGCGCCGTAATAAGTGAACGGTGCGTATTCGCGGCCGGTATGCTCGCTGATCTTCTTCATGTAGTCGGCAACGATATCCGGGATCGCT
>USCJ01000167.1 GCA_900553215.1 uncultured Collinsella sp. | reverse complement strand
CCCAACATCCTGATATTAAAGAAGGAAAACGGCGAAGAATTCGGTACGGTCCACGTGGCGTATATTTCGCGCCGACGCGATCAGGGCTTGCTCTACCTATTTAGAGATACCAGGGTGACCCGTTTTTATCTGGTGAGTACCGGTCCGGCGTTTACAGTGGAGTCTGGCGATGTCGATGCGGACAGCTGATTCACGGCAATAAATCAGCGAGCGGGGCGCGGCCATGGACCGCGCCCCGCTATTTGCTCGTGGCCCGCGTCACGTCTGCGCCATGTCGTGACTCGCGGCTGCGCGCATCCATCCCACGTCGCGTATTACTGCACATCAAACTCCACGCGATCGAGCTCGGGCACATTGAGGTCGATGAGCTTGCGGGCTACACGGCGGTCGTGTGCCCCAAGCGCCTCGCTTGCCGTCACATGGGCGACAGTCTCGCGCTCGACGATACCCTCCTCCCTGCCTTCGGTGGCCGAGGTCTCGACGGCAACGGTGTAATCCTTAAAGCCCGGCAGCACCGCGGCAAGCTCGCGCGTGGTTTCGGTGACGCCGTAACCGTCCTGCACGCCGGCCTGCGCCGAGCCAATAGACCCCGCCGTCATAACGATGCAGGGGATGGCAAAGATCACCGTACCCACGATGATGCGGCGGCGAACCTTGCGCGATAGCTCGTCGACCTCGGCATTTTCCTCGGCGGTAACAATGCCGTCGCCGTTGAGGTCACGCTTGAGCGGCACGCGCAAAAGAAGCAGCACGGCTTCGGCAGCCAGTGCGATAAAGACCACGTTGATGCCAAACTCGTAGAGGGCTGAAAGAAACAGCGACCCGCTTGCGATGGCGATGCCATAGCCCGCCGCGCACAGGGGCGGCATGAGCGCGGTCGCCACGGCCACGCCGGCGATGAGCGTGGCGGGCTCCTGGTCGCGCGAGTTGCCCAGGCCACCCGCAAAGCCGCCCGCGAGCGCGACGGCAAGGTCCCATACGGTGGGTGTCGAGTTATCGATGATGGCGGCCGTGGTGGTGCCAAGGGGCGAGAGCTTAAAGTACAGCGTGGACGTGATTAGACAAAAGACCATCTGCAGCGCGAGGCCGGCAATTGCCTCGACGGCAATCTCGCGGTCGAGCGTGGCAATGCCGTATGCCATGGCAAGGACCGAGCCCATGAGCGGGCAGATGAGCATGGCGCCCACGATGGCAATGTCCGAGTCGATATCGAGGCCGATGCTCGCGATCAACATGGCAATGATCAGGATGCATAAGTGCGAGCCAGTCAGGCGCGCCCCGTTTACAAAGCGCTTGCGAATCACGTGATAGGGCGCGCGTCCCTCGCGTATGTTGAACGCCTGCTTAAGGAAACGGGTGGCATTCTCCATGGCCTCGCTGTGTGCAGGGCGTATACCGTGACGACGATGATGACGCTCGCGCAGCCGCTTGATCTGTTGTTTGTCGAGTTCCATGCTTACCTCGTTTAGCTTCTGAGCCGCTTCTTGCGTCTGTCGTCTTTACTCTACACCGCGTTAGGCGAGGTGTCAGACAAGGTTTGTTGACCTGGAAGTCAGGACAATCGACATGGCTAAAACGCCGTGAGGATCATAAGGGTCAAATAGACAAAAAAGCGCGGGGCCGGTTTGATTCCGACCCCGCGCTCTGCGCTGGTGCGTTGTTGTTCGGCCTACCCTAGCAGGCTCAGACCAACAGAGACAAACGCCAGGATAACGCCGACGATGGACTCGCCGCCGAGCAGGCCGCTGGCGACGACCAGGCCCTGCTCCTGGAAGGCGGCATCCTTGGTGGCTTTCTCCTCGTCCGAAAGACCGGCCTCGGCGTCGCGGCGTGCGGCCCACTTGTCGTAGGCGAGCTTGACGCAGGAGCCCAGGAATGCCGTGAGTGACATGTAGAACGGCAGGTACACGCCCAGGCCGATCATCATGGCCGGAATGCCGAGCCAGTACATGACGATGCCGGCGATAAAGCCGCCAACGAACCACGGCACGCTTGGGATGCCCGAGACCATGGTGGCGACAACGCTTGCCTGCGCGGCAACAAAGCTCTTGTCGGGGCCAAAGGCGTCCGGGCCATAGGCGGTGACGAGCGCGACCATGACGGCTGCGGCGACCAGGGCGCCCACGATGCCGCCGATGGCCTGGCCGATCCACTGTGCACGCGGGTTGGTGCCCAGCACGGCGCCGGCTTTAAAGTCGTTCATGACGTCGCCCGCAAGGCCGCACGCCACGGCTACGATGCCGGCGATAAAGAACAGCTTGACCTGAGCGATCTGTGCGAAGGCAGCCACGATGAGCATGACGATGAGGCCAAAGATCTCCATGGGGTCGATGCCCGTCTGGCCGCAGCTCTGTGCGCTCATAATGGTAGTGACAAAGGTGAACAGCGTCACGATGACGGCCGGGACGGGACCAAGGTCGAGCGCGATGGCGACGATCACGGCGATGGCGGCAGCGCCCAGGCCGATGATGCCGGCGTCGAGCTTAAGGGAGCCCGAGATGAGCGACTGCTCGTCGGTGTCGGTGGAGCTGTCGGCGGCAAGACCGCGGACGATACCGGCGACCTGCGGCAGGATGTCCTTGAGGACGACGGCGACGCCAAAGCCCATCATGAGGCCCATGCCCAGGGACTTGACGATGCCCTGCGCGGTCACAACGTCGAACAGACCGGCAGCGGTGCCGCCCACGATGATGCCAAAGTTGCCCAGCAGGGCGCCGGCAAACCAGAAGGCGACCGGGGCGAAGCCCACGAGGAAGCCGACGGAGAGCAGCATGGGCGAGTTGTAGATGCCAAAGGTCACGCCGGGGATGTTGAGCGTGCATAGCATGCTGGGCACCACGCCCAGAGCGTCGCGAAGCACGCTGTAGATGCCTGCGATGGCCATGGAACCAAAGAGCTGCTTGCCGGTTTTGCCGCCAGCCTCGGTCGCGCGCAAGGTCTGAGCTGCGGCGTTGCCGGTGGGGAACTCAAGCGCGGCGTCCACGATAAAGTGACGGTGGATGAGTGCCGTGGCCAGCAAGCCCATGATAGTGCCGGCGAGTGCCACGATAAACATGTCGAGCCAGCTGATCTGGTCGGCATAGCCCAGCATCCAGGCGCCCGGGATGGTAAATGCCAGGCCGCCGGCGACCATGGCGCCCGCGGACATGATGGTGTGGGTGACGTTGGCCTCGTTGAGGCTGGCGTTGCCCATGAGCTTAAGGAAGAACAGCGAGATGACGGCAGCGAAGACGATCGGCCAGGGGAGAGCGCCCATCTTGAGGGCGGTGTAGGCCGAGCTTGCCGTGATAATCACGCAGCCAAGGACGCCGATGACGACGCCGCGCAGCGTGAGTTGCCCGCGCATCGAGGCGCGGTTCGAGGGATTGCTCATATAAAACTCCTTTGCGTATATCCGCTTCCCCCGGGAGCGCCGTTACGGATACGGCGCGGGAAGTCGGGTTACCAAGGGCCGCCGCGTGAGCTCGCGCACGACCGCGCATCAGTATAGCCGCAAGCTAGTCATTTTGGGATGACTGGTTTAGGTAGGCGATATACTGCTGGGCAGACGAAAGGAGCGCCGACGATGCTTAATGGGTGCGCATATATATTGACGGTTGACGTGGGCAACACGTTCATTCGCTTTGGCCTATTTGCCGAGGATTCGGCCGCGGCGCAGGAATGCCCGCTCGCGACGTGCGAGATTACCACGCCGTCGAGCATTACGGCCGACGAAGCGCGTATGCGACTCGCTCAAGTCATGGCCGCGCTGGCGGCCGATGCGGGCATGCCCGGCGCGCTCGTTCCCGCAGCTGCAGTGCTGAGTTGCGTGGTGCCGGCGCTCGAGCGTCCGTGGAAGGCGGCACTTTCCCGCACCTGCACGGGGCGCGTGCTCACGGTGGGGCCGGGCCTCAAGACCGGCATGCCCGTCCACTACGACGACCCGGCCGAGATCGGCCCCGACCGCATCGCCGACGCCGTGGCGGCCCGGG
>USCJ01000166.1 GCA_900553215.1 uncultured Collinsella sp. | reverse complement strand
CATTGGACGTAGAGGAGCAGCCGGCAACGTAGCTCGCGCGCGCGACGGCCAGCCCGCCATCGGGACCCTGGGCGCGGCGCAGGCCAAACTCGGCAACGGGACGGCCGTCCGCCGCCAGCACCACGCGCGCCGTCTTGGTGGCGACAAGCGTCTGGAAGCCGACGATGTTGAGCAGCGCCGTTTCGAGCAGCTGGCACTCCAGCGCGGGACCGGTGACGCGAACCATGGGTTCGCGCGGAAAGACGAGCTCGCCCTCGGGGACGGCGTCGATGTTTACATGTGCACGAAAATCGCGCAGGTAGTCGAGGAATGCAGGCTTGAACATCGCACCGCCGGCCGGGGCCTGGAGTGAGGCGAGGTAGTCGATATCCTCGGGCGTAAAGCGCAGGTTCTCGACCAGCTCGGGCAGCTCGGCGGGGCCGCACATGACGGCATAGGCGCTGCCAAAGGGATGGTCGCGGTAAAACGCGGTAAAACAACCCTGCTCATTGGCCTTGCCGCTCTCCCACAGGCCCTGGGCCATAGTGAGCTCGTACAGATCGGTGAGCATTGCAATGTCGGTGGGATGCGAGATGTCGGTCAAAGCCATGGGGCGACCTTTCGGATGCGTTGTGCAGAGGTTGAGGGTTGGAAAAGGGCAGAGTGTTCGGGCATGGCACCCAGCGCGAATGGGCTAGAGCAGGCCCATGCTGGTCAGGATCGTGTAGCCCATAAAGATGACAAACGCGATGAGGGCAAGGACAATGATGATTTTTTGAGCCGGCGCCATGCCAGGGATCTCGTTCTCGCCCGTAGGCTCCTTGGAGGTAACCATGCGCTGGGCAAAGGTCATCTCGTCACGGCTCGGCTTGGGCTCGACGGACTTGGAACGAGCGACCTTTTTAGGCTGAGGTTTAGGTGCGGTGGGCGCGGGCTTCGCGGCGGCGGGCTTGGGCGCGGGGGCGACGTTCGCGGCGGCCTCCTCGGCCTTCTCGCGCTCGGCACGCAGGGCGGCCAGCTCCTCACGCTCGCGGCGTGCCTCTTCCTGGGCCTCGCGACGAGCTTTCTCGGCGCGGAGCTCTTCCAACTCGGCGCGTTCCTCGGCAGACAGTGGTTGGGACTCAAGCTTGGCCATGGTACAGCCCTTTCTTTTAAAAAAAGCCGCCGACACAATGTCAGCGGCTTATCAAATCCAAGGGTGGAGACGAAGGGAGTCGAACCCTCGGCCTCTGCCATGCGACGGCAGCGCTCTCCCAACTGAGCTACGTCCCCAGGACAAGTTGATATTTTACCTACGGCTCGCCAACTGTCAACGCCCAATACCCAGTCTTTTTGGGACGGGGCTGTTTTAGCTACCCCTGCCGCTGTTCGACCAAACCGTTCGCGTTGTCTGTCGGGGTAGCTAAAACAGCCGCGTCCCAAAAGACTACTTCTAATGATTTTTAATCCCCGTCCCAGAAAAATCATCGGCGAACGCGCTACTTTGCGCTGGTGAGGACGCCGGTGGTGTCGAACGCCGGGGTAAAGCTCTCGTCTACCGCGCCGCCTTCTTGCCAAAACATCGTCGTAAAGCCCAGGTCGTCGGCATGGTCGAGCACCTGCTCGTACTCCTCGCGCGTCACGGCGCGCGCCAGGTCGCCGCCTTGTTCGCGCATGAGGGCATTGGGCGTGTACTGGTTCATGACCGAGATCGGCACGTCGCCCACCGTCTGCCACACCAGGTCCAACACGCGGCACGAATCGTCCGCATGCCCCGGTAGCACCAGATGACGCACGATTATGCCGCGCCTCATGAGCCCGTCCTCGTCTACCAGCTCTCCCCCGCGGTGCTCAATCTCGCGCGCCATCTGGGCCAGACCCGACACGGCCACGCGCGGGTAATCCTTAATATGAGAAAGCGACTGCGCAAGCCCGGCATCGGCATATTTAAAGTCCGTAAGCCACACGTCGACCAGGTCGCCCAGCGCCGCCACGGCACTCGCACGCTCGTAACCACTCGTGTTGTAGACAATTGGGATGACCAACCCGCGCGTCCGTGCCGCGGCAATCGCGGCAGGCAACAGGTGCGCATAGTGCGTCGCCGTCACCAGGTTGATGTTATTGGCGCCCTGGTCCTGCAGCTCCAGCATAATCTCGACCAAACGCTCGGGCGAAATCTCAAGACCGAAATTGCCCGTCGAGATCTCGTGGTTTTGGCAGTAGATACATTTGAGCGAACAGCCGCTAAAGAAAATCGTACCCGAGCCGGCCTCGCCCGAAATGGGCGGCTCCTCCCACATATGGAGCGCCGCGCGGGCGACCTTAAGCGTGTTGTCGGCGCCGCACACGCCACGCGCGCCCTCGTCGCGCGCCGCACCGCAACGGCGCGGACACAAATGGCAGGCGGGCGAAAAAAGTTCGGTCAACGACGTCGGCATAAAAACATGCTCCAAAACAATGATTCAGCAGCTCAAACGTAAAGGGACCAACCGCACAGACGGCTCGAGCCCAAGGCGCCGTAATCGTCCGACACGATTTTTATAATGTCAAGACTGGAATCGACAAAGTGCCGCTTTATGATGTAGGTATTCCGCCCCCCGCGGAGCAACTGGGTGAACCGTCGCGTTTATTTAGGGAGCCCACACAGTCGTACCTAGTACAGGTATCCTTCGTTGTTAAGGACGCTGGAACAGTCGATGAGGGCACCCACCTGTTTTAGGTGGGTTCATTTTCGTAACGTGGGGGGTGGTTTTCTTTTGTCGAAAATCGCCATTACAGTCCATATGGATCCCCACCGGCATCCCGACAAGCCATCGACAACATCCCAATATCTGGTAAGCGCGTGATTATCGCTGCATGCAATTCCATGCACCCCCCGTGGTCGAGTATCATGGTTCGGCTATGCCCTTTGCGCATGGCGTTCTTCTGACCTTTTCCTTCGACGCTTGGCGGTTTTTAGATTCATGGCTTCATCCCCGAGCTACATACCGTACCTATGCGTGGCAGCGGCGGCCTTTCTCACGACCTTCCTCATGGTGCCCTTGGTCAAGCGCTTGGCAATTAAGCTCGACGCCGTCGACTATCCTTCCAAGCGCCGCATCAACACCAAGCCCATCCCGCGTTTGGGCGGAACGGCGGTGTTTTTGGGCCTGGTCGTTGCCTGCATTGTGCAAATCCTAGGCACCTGGCACCTAGGCTGGCCGCCCGTCCTGGTGCCGCACCCGCGCCTTCACATTAGCTATCCCATGCTGGCGCTCTCCTTTACCGTCATCTTTGCGACCGGCGCTATCGACGACGTCATCCAGCTCAAGCCCAAGCAAAAGCTGGCCGGACAGGTCCTCGCTGCGCTCATCGCCTGCGTGGGTGGCCTGCGCATCGGCGTCATCGTCAACCCGTTTGCCCCCGGCGAAATCATGCTCGGATGGCTCGCCTACCCCATCACCGTGATCTATCTGGTGGCATTCACCAACATCATTAACCTCATCGACGGCCTCGACGGCTTAGCCACGGGCATCTGCGGCATCGCGTCGTTCACCATGTTTTCGATGGCCGTTCTCTCGGGCCGCATCGACGCCGCCGCGCTCTCCATTGCGCTCTTTGGCGCCTGTCTGGCCTTTTTGCGCTACAACTTCAACCCCGCAAGCATCTTCTTGGGCGACTCGGGGTCGCTGCTTCTGGGCTTTGCGCTGGGCTCCATCTCGCTACTCAACGTGAGCCGCACCGCCGCGCTCACCTCGCTTATCATCCCGCTCATCGTTGCCGGCGTGCCCATCATCGACACGTTTAGCGCCATCGTGCGCCGCAAGCGCGCCCACATTAGCATCGGGCAGGCCGACAAGGGCCACATCCACCACCGCCTGATCCAAGAGGGCTACAACCAAAAGCAGGCTGTGCTGCTCATCTATGCCTGGTGCATTATGCTTTCGGCCGGCGCCGCCGCGATCAACCAGGTCGAGGTGCCCATGCGCGTGCTCATCTTTACCGTGCTCGCCATTGGCTCGGCGGCCTTTGCCAAGCATCTACATC
>USCJ01000165.1 GCA_900553215.1 uncultured Collinsella sp. | reverse complement strand
CCCCATCGTCTCCGTGAATCCGAGGAGATCGACCGCAGCCGGTGCGGATTTGCGAAGCAAATACGCAGACGTCCCGTTGCCCGCTCCATCGAGCGCGGGAGACCTTGGGACGGACAATTCAACAAAGTCTTCCCATCGTTTCCGTGAATCCGAGGAGATTGACCGCAGCCGGTGCGGATTTGCAAAGCAAATACGCGGACGTCCTCACGGCCGCTCCAATTCCAAAATGTTAGGTTGATGCCTGCTGCCCATACTTGCACCTGCGCACGGTACAATGGTTGGGTTACGACCAACGTGCCAATAACCAAAAAGGAGCCGCTATGATCGATCGCTATACCCGCCCGGAGATGGGACACATCTTCTCCCTCGAGAACAAGTACGCCATTTGGCAGGAGATCGAGGTCCTGGCCTGCGAGGCCCAGGCGGAGCTCGGCAAGATCGGCATTTCTAAAGACGAAGCCCAGTGGATCCGCGACCATGCCAACTTTGAGAAGGCAAAGGTCGATGAGATCGAGGAAGTCACGCGCCACGATGTCATCGCCTTCCTGACCAACATGAAGGAATATATCGACGCCGATGTTCCCGAGGGCGAGCCCAAGCCTAGCCGCTGGGTTCACTACGGTATGACCAGCTCCGACCTGGGCGATACGGCTCTGTGCTATCAGCTTACTCAGGCGTGTGACCTGATTATCGAGGACGTCAAGAAACTCGGCGTGATCTGCAAGCGCCGCGCCTTCGAGGAGCGCAATACGCTCTGCGCCGGCCGCACCCACGGCATCCATGCCGAGCCGATGACCTTTGGTATGAAGTTTGGCTCTTGGGCATGGGAGCTCAAGCGCGACCTCGATCGTCTTGAGGACGCTCGCAAGAATGTTGCCTTCGGTGCCATCTCCGGTGCCGTCGGCACCTACAGCTCCATCGAGCCGTTTGTCGAGGAGTACGTCTGCGAGCACCTGGGCCTGGTTCACGACCCACTGTCCACGCAAGTTATCAGCCGCGACCATCACGCCTATCTCGCCGGCGTTCTCGCCACCACCGCGGCCACCTGCGAGCGCATCGCTACCGAGGTTCGCAATCTGCAGAAGACCGATACGCTCGAGGCTGAGGAGCCGTTCCGCAAGGGCCAAAAGGGCAGCTCCGCCATGCCGCACAAGCGCAACCCCATCACCATGGAGAAGGTCTGCGGCCTGTCGCGCGTCGTGAAGTCCAACGCCCAGGTTGCCTTCGATAACGTCGCCCTGTGGCACGAGCGTGACATTTCGCACTCCTCTGCCGAGCGTGTCGCCCAGGCCGATAGCTTCATCGCGCTTGACCATATGTTCCAGTGCCTCATTCGCGTTATCGACGGCCTGCAGCTGTATCCGGCCCGCATGATGGCCAATCTCAACAAGACCCGCGGCCTCATCTTCTCCTCCAAGGTCCTGCTGGCCCTCGTCGATACGGGCATCACCCGCGAGGACGCCTACGCCATCGTGCAGGAAAATGCCATGGCCACCTGGCATGAGGTGCAGGATTGTGTCTCTGGCCCCACCTTTAAGGAGCGTCTCGAGGCCGATCCGCGCTGCACCGTCAGCCAGGAGAAGCTCGACGAGATCTTTGACCCGTGGGACTTCCTCACCCGCATCGACACAGTCTTCGATCGCCTGGAGCAGCTGAGCTTCGAGTAGGGTTGACCTAATTCGACCGCCCGCGGATGCATTTCAACCATTGGCGCCTTGCCCGTCTTGGGCGAGGCGCTTTTTTCGCTGCTGAATCGGCTCCCGGTAATAAAATGAACCCTACTGCTGTTTCGATGAAAGGAGGCGCGTGCCCAGACGTATCAAGCGAGCCACCATTGTCTCGTCTGTGCTCATACTCCTTGTTGCCGCCTGTGCGGTCGCCCTGACGTATACCGCTCGAAACAGCTCTCCCTCCTCGAGTGAAGCCGACAAGGATCTCCCGGTGCTCAAAATCGGCGTTACGGATAACGATCCCTATGTGTATGTCGATACCACAGGCGACTACGCCGGTATCGATATCGATATCGCCCGCGAGGCCTGCAAGCGTGCTGGAATCAAACCGCAATTTGTTGACATATCTTGGAATGATCGCGATCGCCTGCTCAAAAACGGCGATATCGATTGTCTGTGGTGCGACTATTCGCCCTGTTATCGCGAAGATGATTATTACTGGACTGAGCCGTATCTGACCGTGACAGTCTCGGTTGCCGCCAAGAAAACGAGTGGTATCAAGGGTTTGGCGTCTCTCGATGGAAGCAAGACCATTGCGGTGATTGCGGGTTCGGTGAGTGAACGCCGATTGCTTGCCGGGGACCTAGGGATCTCGCCGGATGTGCACATCAAATCGTATGGTTCTGCCGAACTCTGCAAAGCTGCCCTGGTCAAAGGTTATGTTGACTGTTGGATGGCGGACGTTCAATCGCTCGACCGGCTCGTCGCGCAGTATCCCGGTGTTTATCGCGTGTTTGCCGACAACGTTATGACAGTTGACCTGGGCGTTGCGTTTGAGAACAGCTATGAGGGGGAGTACGTCAAAAACCTCAATACCGTGCTGTTCGACATGGACCGAGATGGCACGATTGAGCGCATTGTGGACAGTTACAAGGCAGGGGCGACGACAGGCAGGCAAGGAGCGGAATCATGACAAATGATGAGCGCCGCTTGCATCGAAAGCATTTAGTTACCGCGGCTGTCGCCGTTGTGATCAGCATTGTCTTGTTGGGCCTGCTGTATACGGTCGGCACGCATCGCTGCCTCGATAAGACGCTTGGGTTTGGCCGGGAAGCCATGGTGTTTTTACAGGCCGCCTGCGAAAAATATGACCGATATGAGCAGGGAAGAAAAACCGAGGCGACGCACAATTTGGATGCCGCGGTCGAGTCATTCGCGACGTTCTTGCCGTCTGACCGCGTCGAAATTAACGATGCACTGGTCGAGGAGTATGTCCACAACGAGCACCTTTCGGGAATGCTGGTCATGGACGCCGACGGCCATATGGTCGCTCATTACGATGTCGACGGTCGCGATCCGCTGATGCTGTGGCGAGAGGAGCTGGCCTGTTCGTCGGTCGCATCGATGTATCGAGGCTCCAAAGTGTCCTACTCGACCGTCGTAGAGCGTCGCGGCGTCGATTTTGCCGTGAGTGCCGTTCCGTACGGTGATGGGGTGGCGTTGGGGTATCAATCGCTTGCGTCTGAGCCAGCCGATGATTATTCATACATGATTGCCGACGTGCTCGTGAACAACACGTTTCACCAGAGTCCAACGGTGCTGGTGATGTGTGATGCGCAAATTGTTTCCTCAAACGATTCGACCGTCGATATAACCCTTGCTCGACTTCTCGTCGATAGTGGAATTGACTGGAAAGACGAAGGTCTAACACGTGTCGAATATCGGGGGGCTACCTGGTATGCCGTGCGTGCGGCGTATAAGGACTACCGCCTGTTTGCGCTGTATCCCAAATCTGAGGTCATGTCTGGCAGGATCACATTTGTCGCCGCTGGCGTCTTGGTGAGCCTTGCGTTTTGGGTCGTGGTGCTGTTGGCTCGAAATATCGTTGACCACCGCAATTTGGTCGAAAAGGATAAACAGCTCGGCATTATCAATGCCATAAGCGCTATCTACGATTCGACCTTCCTTTTGCATCTCGACACCCTCGAGATCGAGGGAATCAATATGTCGCCGGCGATAGCGAAGATATTTGCCGAGCACAGCGAGGCATATGACTTTATGGACACGGTCTGCCGGGATATCGTGAGCCCCGAAAGCCGCGAAGCGGTTGTGGAACTCGTAGATATAAGTACGCTCCGTGAACGTATGGAGGGCGTACCGTACTTGGCTGCCGAGGTGCGAGATTGTCGAGGTGCTTGGTACTCGCTACAGGTTGTCCCCCAGCATCGCGATGAGCAAGGCCGGCTGGAGTCGGTCGTCGTGGCGACGCACAACATATCGATGGTCACGAGATGGGGGATGAACTGCTGCGACGGACGGCGTCCGTGCTGCGGCGGGTGGCTGGTGCGGATT
>USCJ01000164.1 GCA_900553215.1 uncultured Collinsella sp. | reverse complement strand
AGCCGTGACCGACGGCTCCGTGCGCTACCTGCATCCCTTCCTCGCTTTCACGAACGAGAAGATCGCCTCCGACCGTCTCGTCCAGTTCTGTAAGGAAGTATGGAGCATTCCCGAAAAGGAAACGCGCCATGCCGCCCACCTCGCGTGGGAAGAGCAGCGCAGGGCTAAGGCCGACGTCCGCGCCGCGGGCGCGAAGGCACTCGCCGACATGGAGCAAAGCGGCGGACGCGGCGTCGTGCTCGCGGGGCGGCCGTACCACGTCGACCCGGAGATCAACCACGGCATCCCCGAGCTCATCGCGGCCTACGGCCTGACGGTGCTGACCGAGGATTGCCTGCCCATCGACTTTGTCCCCAAGCGCCCCGTGCGCGTGAATGACCAGTGGGTCTATCACTCCCGCCTCTACACCGCGGCGGAATTCGTCTGCGGGCGCGACGATCTTGAGCTCATTCAGCTCAACTCGTTCGGCTGCGGTCTCGACGCCGTCACGACCGACGAGGTCTGCGAGCTTTTGGAGCAGGGCGGCAAGCTCTACACCTGCCTCAAGATTGACGAGGTCAACAACCTCGGCGCGGTGCGCATCCGCATCCGCTCGCTCATGGCGGCGCTCAAGGACCAGGAGGCCGAGCGCTTGGCCGAGGCTACGGCAGCGGGCGAGGCCTACGAGCAGGGCGACGCCGCGCCGGTGGCACCCTCCATGGATGCTCCCGCATTCGCGAGCCGCAAGTACACGTTCGAGGCGCAGCGTGAGAGCGCCTCGACCGCATGGCCCAAGGTGCCCTTTACCGAGCAGATGCGCGAGGAGGGTTACACCATCCTGTGCCCGCAGATGGCGCCGATCCACTTTGACCTGGTCAAAGAGGTGTTCCGCGGTGCCGGCTACAACCTGGAGCTGCTGCCCTCGACTGACCACGATGCCGTCGAGGCCGGTCTGCGCTATGTGAACAACGACATCTGCTATCCGTCGATCCTGGTGACGGGTCAGATCATGGAGGCCATCGAGAGCGGTCGGTACGACCTGTCCAAGACAGCCGTGGTCATCAGCCAGACCGGCGGTGGCTGCCGTGCCACCAACTACATCGCGCTTATCCGCAAGGCCCTGCGCGAGAGCGGCCACCCCGAGATTCCGGTGATCTCGCTTTCGGCCGTGGCGCTGGGCGAGGACAACCCCGGCTTTAAGATTACGCCGGCGCTGCTTAAGCAGGCAGTCTACGCGGTGCTCTTTGGCGACGTGATGATGCAGATGCTCTATCGTTGCCGCCCGTACGAGGCAACGCCCGGTGCGGCGAACGCACTCTACGAGGAGTACATGGCGCGCGCCCGCAAGCTGGCGCCCAAGTTCAACAGGCATAACTACACCAAGCTGTGCCGCGAGGCCATCCGCGCGTTCGACTCCATGCCGCTCGTGGACGAGGGCACCAAGCCGCGCGTGGGCGTGGTCGGCGAGATCTTGGTCAAGTTCCATCCCACGGCCAACAACCACGTGGTCGACGTTATCGAGCGCGAGGGCTGCGAGGCCGTGGTGCCGGGTCTGCTCGACTTCTTCCTGTACTCCATGAGCAACGCCGAGCTGCAGAAGGACGAGCTAGGAAGCTCTCCCACTACGCGCGCGGGCATGCAGGCGCTCATCAAGCTGGTGGACTGGATGCGCACGCCGGTGGAGGAGATGCTCGAGAAGTCCCGCCGCTTTGAGGCTCCCGAGCGCATCGGCACCATGGCCGACAAGGCCCGCACGGTGCTTTCGGTGTGCAACAACATGGGCGAGGGCTGGCTGCTCACGGCCGAGATGCTCGACCTGATCGACCACGGCGCGCCCAACATCATCTGCACGCAGCCCTTCGCGTGCCTGCCCAACCACGTGGTGGGTAAGGCCGTGATCAAGGAGCTGCGCCGCCAGCACCCCGAGAGCAACATCGTTGCGGTGGACTATGATCCTGGTGCATCCGAGGTCAACCAGCTCAACCGCATTAAGCTCATGATCAGCGTGGCCAAGGAGAACATGCGCGCCGGCAAGGGCTTTAAGCTCGAGAAGGTGGCGCCGCTCGCGATGGACGAGGTCACCGGCCAGATGCGTGCCCATGATGGCTGCGTGAGCTGCGGACCGGCCAGCGAGGAAGCCGTTGCGTTGGTCGCCGAGCGTCTGGGACGCGGCATTAAGAAGTAGTTGGCCTGCTATGGGCTAGATATGAGACAAACGGGTGGCAGCCGTGCCGGCTACCACCCGTTTTTGCTGGACATATGTTGCGTAAACGCCCCAACTATCACCCTTTGCGAACTTAGATTTCGAAAGTATGCGGCAAAATCTGAATAGGCCGAGCACACCGGATATATCCAAGCTCTGTACCTGCGGTTTTATTGGCGAAAAACCAGGATGTGCTCAAGAGTTCCGGAATTTGCCGCATACTTCCGAAAACGACGTCTCGGTGGCACCAAAAACTGCCCTCGGAACCCTGAGATAATGAACATATGTAGCCGTTTGCCGCGAAATACCGCCCGTTTATAGAACCCACCCCCAGCGTGCGTCATCCTTACGGTTGAATAAATACACATCTATGGAATTACGTAAGAGAGGACCGTCCCATGAGCTACAAGACCGTTTGTGTTGCCGGCGGCGGCGTGTTGGGAAGCCAGATTGCCTTTCAGGCTGCCTACTGCGGCTTTGATGTAACGATTTGGCTGCGCAGCGAGGGCAGCATCGGCCGCACCCAGCCCAAGATCGATCACGTGCGCAAGGAGTACATCGCGGCAATCGAGGGCATGGCGGACGGCACGGGCGAGTGGTGCGCCGGTATCGCCGATGGCACCCAGCCCTTCGACAAGGAGGCGGCGCTCGCCGCCGTCGAGCGTGCCTACTCCACACTCAAGCTGGAGCTCGATCTTGCCAAGGCCGTGGCCGACGCCGACCTGGTCATCGAGTCTATGGCCGAGGACACCCAGGCAAAGATCGACTTCTACAAGAAGCTCGCCCCGGCTCTTCCGCAAAAGACCGTCATCGTGACCAACTCATCCACGCTGCTGCCGAGCACCTTTGCCAAGTACACCGGCCGTCCCGAGAAGTACCTGTCTTTGCACTTTGCCAACTCCATCTGGAAGAACAACATGACCGAGGTCATGGCACAGGACCAAACCGACAAGCGCTACTTCGACGAGCTCGTCGACTTTGCCAACGACATCCGCATGCTTGCCCTGCCCGTCAACAAGGAAAAGAACGGCTACCTGCTCAATTCCATGCTGGTGCCGTGGCTGCTTTCGGGCCTTGACCTGTATATCTCGGGCGTGAGTGACCCCAAGAGCATCGACCTTGCATGGACGCGGGGCACCGGCGCCCCCAAGGGCCCGTTCCGCGTATTCGACACGGTGGGTATCCAGACGGCCTACAACATCGTCATGCAGTATCAGAAGGTCCCGGGCCTGGTGAGCCCGCTGCTCAAGAAGATGATGATGCCCTACAACTTTAAGGCCATGGCCTCCGTCCTCAAAAAAATGCTCGACGAAGGTAAGCTGGGCGAAAGCTCGGGCGAGGGCTTCTTTACGTACTAAAAATGATCTCTTGGGGGCGGAAGCGTTGAGGATCTACGGTAGTATGCGACAAGATCTGAATAGGTCGAGCAAGAGCTGTAGCGCGCGTTGACGTTTGCCCAATAGAACGCAAAAATGCACCGTTCGCCGATACTCCTCTCGCGAGTGGTTGCCATATGGTTTGATGTTGGAAGCATATGATTGCCGACAGGCCGTAGGTGACATTCGCCATGATATCGGAGGTACCAAGTATGTTTCGTGCTCCGTTAAACAAGTATCGGGCTGGCTGACATGAGCCGCCGTTTTGTCTCGATAACCGTTGCAGTGGTTTGCCTGGCAGTGCTTCTGGGCGCTACAGGGCAACTCGCCATAAGTCGAGAAACATCCTATATGCAGGAATGCGTTTCCGAAGGCTTTGCCATTGATGGTTACTATCGTGATGACAAAACAAGTCTGGAAACCCTGGCTTTTCTTGAGGAGGACAACTGTCGATGGCAGCTGGTCGACCAAGACGGAATCTGCACAGACGGGCAGTTT
>USCJ01000163.1 GCA_900553215.1 uncultured Collinsella sp. | reverse complement strand
TTAGTTTCCAAAACGTCCTCGCGCATGAAGGCCCCCGTTGTCTCGCTTCTTCGAAGCGTTGACAACGGGGGCCTTCGCGCTGCGGAATGATTTTGGAAACTAAGTACGGGACCCGCCCAAACCGTCCTGCTCAATCGCCCTTGTGGCGTTAGTGTCGGAAAAATAAGACGTTGCTTTTTGCCCCCTGCGGAAAGATTGGGGAACTAAGCCCTCGTCCCTCCCAAGTTGACCTTCTCGAGGTCGTCGCCCTTGTGGCGTTAGGACTGCGAATTTGGGATGGGAGGGTTACTTGGTTGTTAGGGTTAATAGGTCGTTGGGGGTTTTGAGGTTGTAGGTGGCGTTTGGGATATCTTGGTGTGATCCCCATGCTGCTCGGGCAAAACTGACCCCTGCTGAAGTTGCGCATTGTTCGTCGTAGACGGTGTCGCCAACGTAGACGACGTTGCCAGGATTCGCGCCCGCACGTCGGAGATATTCGAGCATGGGTGCGGGTGCGGGTTTATGTTCGGTTGTGTCTTCGACAAGGATGATGTGCTCAAAATACTTATCGAAACCAAGGGGTGCAATTTCTTCTGCGTATTCGTCGCGCGCACGTGAGGAGACGATGCCAAGTTTGCAGCCGTTGTCGGAGAGTGTTGCGATAACTTCGTGCAAGCCGGGAAACACGCTGATGGTGCTTTTAAAGCTGGCGGCAACTTGGCACCAGCGATTCAGCGTTGCCTGTGAGTAGATCCCAAGTTTCTCAAGGGCGTTCTTGCCGGGTATGCCGAGGGCAAATTCAAGCTCGTGTCGGGGGAGCGTTTTGCCGGTTTCTTCTTGGATAATCTGGCCAAGCGATGACAGCACGCTTTCTTCTGTATCTGCCAATGTCCCATCAACGTCAAACACGATATAGTCAAAGTACTTCATATAGTAGCTCCTATCCGTTGTTTGCCTGCAAGTTTGATGCAGTGACAGAAGAAGGGCTAGCGGGATTTCTGCCTGGTACTATCGAGATTCTGCCTCGCTGCTCGATAGCTCGAAGGAGTGCATCCCATTTGTTCTTTAAATACCTGGCCAAGATGGCTTGCTGTCGCAAAGCCGCATTGGCGCGCGACTGTCTGGACCGTTCGCGTGGTGTGTGCCAAAAGTTCGCAAGCACGGTTTACGCGGTATGCGCGCAGATATGCCGCCGGGGTCGTTCCTGCGCAAGCTTCGATAATGCGGTAACACTCTCTTTCGCTTACGCCGGCTGCAGATGCCATCTGGGGCACATCTATAGCGGCTGCATAGTTTGCGCGGATATAGTCCAGGATTGCCTTGAACTGTACGTCGCGGTTGGTCATCCAAGAGGCGTTGTCGGAGGAAAAGAGCGGTTCGGCCTTGGCGTAAATCTGAATCCAGAGCTCTGACAAGCTATTCCGAAGCGCCATCTCGTTCTGCGGACGTTGAAGGTCGTGGCTAAAGGAGCTCTTCAGCAAATCGATAAAGGGCATATCGTCGGGATTGGTGGGTGACCATTTGAGCACATCGACGCCTCGACATTGAAGCAATGGGTTGATGTAGCGCTTTTGGAGACGTCCCGCGGGATCGCCGAGCATCGACGGCTGAAAGATATGCAGCATTTGAATGGCTGGCGCCGAATTGGGTGATTGCAGCGTGCTGTGCAAAACGCCGCCGTTGATAAAGCCGGCGGACCCTTCCTCAAAGCGTACGTGCTCATGAGCCGCGTGCGTTCGATAGTCAATCGCTCCCTGCTCCATATAGAAAAGCTCAACTTCGGAATGCCAGTGCCAGGGGACGGAATTGCCCGGATAGCGAGCGAATTCTGCGCGTTCGGCAATATAGGGCCAGTCTTCGGCGGTCTCGGGAAACGCTTCCTCGCGTCCTCCGCGGTGCAATTCTATGTGATCCATGTTCCGCATGGCATCAGTATAAAGCGCGATGGGCTTAGATTGCTCTTGCCTGTTCGGGGAACGCCTTGTCTAGGGATGCTTGGAGCTTTTCGAAGGATGCTCGTAAGTTGAGGCTCTGATCGGCTGAGCGCTTGGTTTTTGTGGTGGGGGAGTCGAGGAGGCCGTTTCTCTGTGTCGGGGGGAAGGAGAAAAGGTTTGCATGATTTAGGGATGGCCGCTGTGCTGCGTCATTGGAAGAATGCATGCTTATGCGGCCTCCTCGATGTCCACCAAAAGGTTGCGCACGGGGTGTGCTGCTAGGTCCCGTGCGTTGGCAGTATTATGCCGCGGCTGCTGAAAAGAAGCGCTAAAGAAAGGCTTAACCTGGTTTGATATTACGATGAAACTGCAGGTCAGAGGTATCGAGTAACACTCTTGAAAGGTTTTGGGCTTAAGGACTTTCTAAGGTTTGTGACGTGGATGTGGCGCGGACGTGCGGAGCGTGTGGATGCTCGCTGTTAGCGCTGCGGCTCTGCAGCCCGCACCTGCTCGATGACCTTTTCCATTGTGGCGTCGATGCGGTCCTTTTTGAGTTCGCATTCCCAGATGGTTATGGGCGTCCAGCCCATTTCGGTGAGCGCTGCCACGGCGGCACGGTCGCGCTCGACGTTGCGACGGAACTTTGCCTCCCAAAACTCAACATTGCGCTTGGGCTGGCTGGGGTTGCACTTGGGGCAGCGGTGCCAAAAGCAGCCGTTGACGAAGATGGCGATCTTGCGCCCAGGAAAGGCGATGTCGGGCTTGCCGGGAACCTTCCATTCCAGGCGATAGCCGGTGAGGCCCGCTGCGCGCAGGCGCTGGCGAACGAGCAGCTCTGGCTTGGTATTGGCGCGCTTGTTGCCCTTCATGGACTTTTTGATGGCGGCGCGACGGCGGACCAGTTCGCGCTCGTCAGCGGAGAGGTCCGAGGTATCGATGCCGTCGAGCAGACCTGGTTTGGGGCGTTTTCTGCTACGGCGCTTAGGTGCGCGCTTGGGTTTGGTAGCGGGGTGTTCGGTCGTGGCGGCCTCGGCGTCGTTGACAGTGCCGTTGGCCTCGAGCCGGGCTTCCTTCAGCTCAATCAGGGCATCGATGAGCCCCTTGTCTGCGGGCATCCATTCCACCGTGGCAAGCGAGGTGCGCGGAATCCAGCGGATATCAAGCTGGCGGTCGTGCTTCTGAGGCTCATCGGATTCATCGGCGAGCGAGCAGTAGTAGCACTCCATGGAGAGATGGAAATCGGGGTAGTCATACTCAACGGTATAGAAATCGCGCAGGTTGGTGACTTTTACCTGCAACTCTTCCATAAGCTCGCGGCGCACGGCGTCTTCGGGTGTCTCGCCGCGCATGAGCTTGCCGCCCGGGAACTCCCAAAGTCCCTGCATGTCGCCGTAGCCGCGCTGCACGGCAAGCAGCTCGTCGGATCCTTCCTTGCGAATGATCCCGGCGGCAACATGAACAGTCTTCAACAGGAGTCCTCTCTCAACATCAACACGTGACAGGCTAGCTACCCGTACCTTACACAACGGTAAGGCAAGCGTAAGTCATATCGATGGTAGCCGACTCGGCTTCTTGCGACTATAGATGCCGTAGACTAATCGCAAGAAAGGACTCGGTATGCAAACCACGCACATGGCGACCCCGGTACTGGAGGTCGCGCATCTCGAAAAGGTATATGGAGCGCTGGGCAACGTGACCCGCGCGCTCAACGACGTCAGCTTTACCGTCAACCGCGGCGAATTTGTTGGCATCATGGGCGCCTCGGGCTCGGGCAAGTCGACGTTGCTCAACTGCGTGTCGACCATCGATGCCGCCACGAGTGGCACCATTCGCATCAACGGGCAGGACGTTACGCGCATGAAGCAGGCCAAGCTCTCGCAGTTCCGCCGCGAGGAGCTGGGCTTTATCTTCCAGGACTCCAACCTGCTCGATACGCTCACAGCACGCGAGAACATCGCCCTGCCGCTCACCATCGCCCGTGTGAATTCGGCCGAAATCTCGACCCGCGTGCAGGACGTGGCCGCGCGTCTGTCCATCAGTCAGGTGCTCGACAAGTATCCCTACCAGATGTCCGGCGGCCAGCAGCAGCGCGTTGCCGCGGCTCGCGCGCTCGTCACTGATCCCACTATGATCATGGCCGATGAGCCCACCGGCGCCCTCGATTCCAAGAGC
>USCJ01000162.1 GCA_900553215.1 uncultured Collinsella sp. | reverse complement strand
GGGTGGCGGAGGCATTGTCCGCACCGGAGTAGCCGAGCCGCAAGACGATGATCCACTCATTTGGGAAGCCGCCCATATTGTGGTGGAATCGCAGCTTGGCTCCACATCTGGCCTGCAACGTCGTCTGAAGGTTGGCTATGCGCGTGCCGGGCGTATTATGGACATGCTGGAAGAAAAGGGTGTCGTCGGCCCGCCTGACGGTTCCAAGCCGCGCGAGGTCCTTTTGGACGAGGAGGGGCTTGCCGCGCTGGAATCTGTCGACGCCGAGATGGCACGTGAAGATCGTGAGTTTGGAGGATTCTGATGGCTGCACGCTTTGGTGACATGCTGCTCGAGCAGCGTCGCCGAATGGGCCTTTCCATTCAGCAGGTCGCCAACACCATCAAAATCAGGCCGCAGATCATCGAGTTTTTCGAGACCGGTAACTTTGCTTCGATGCCGCCGCGCGGCTATGCGCAGGGCATGATTTCGAGCTATGCTCGTTTTTTGGGCCTCAATCCGCGCGAGGTCGTCAATGCCTACTTTGACGACCTGATGGCATACGAACGCGAGACGTCGCAGCAGGGCGGTCGTTTTCAGGACGCCGCCGGCTACGTCAATTCGCGTTCCTCTGTCGATAACGGGCGCTTCCTGATGGTTCAGGGTGGTCGCTCAACGCGTTATGGTCAGCGTCCGCAGCAGGCTGGCTATATTACCGAGACGGGGTCCAGTGAGGAAATCCGTTCTCAGCGCGATCGTTTCCGCAGTACGCCGATGCCCGAGGACCGTGCACTTCCCGCTGCCCGCGGCGTGGCGCGTGACCCTCGTGCCGGCTACGGCGACGGCGGCTATTCCGATCGCGGTCACCGTGGTATCTCCACCGGACGCTCTCGCAGTGGCTATGCGGACGCCGATACCACGCAGGTGACGCCGCGTCTTCGCTCTCAACCACAGCCGTATGGCCAGCGCTCTTCGGCTCCGCGTGCGGGCCAGCGTGGCTATCAAGGCCGCGGTGAACTTGCGCCCCGCTCGGGTCAGCGCGGCCTTCAGGGCCAGGGTGGCTATCGTGGCCGTTCCGATAGCAATCGTGGTCGTATGCCTCAGGGAGGTGGCCGCAGCAGTTCCAGTCGTGGACGCGGCGGATCTCGTACTCCTCAAAACAACGGGCTCGATCCGCGTATCGTCTACGCTGGCATCGGTGCCGTGGCGTTGCTGCTGATCGTGCTCATCGTGGTACTTCTGCGCGGCTGCGCATCTTCGACGCCCGAAACCACGCCCGAGACGCCTGCTGCTACCAAGACGACGACCAAGAAGTCTTCTAAGAAGACCGAAACGGTCGACGAGGACGAAGACACCGATGAGGCGACGGATGAGTCGACCGGTTCGGACGCCACCAAGACGACGGCTAAAAAGGAAGAGAACGAGGCAACGAAGGTCAAGGTCTCCGTTGCCAAGGGAAAGACCGCGTGGATTGAGGTCAAGGTCGACGGAAAGTCGGTCTATGGCGCCCAGGCGACTGGCCCCTTTGAGCAGGAGTACACGCCCGAGTCCTCGATCGAGATCACCACGTCCAAGCCTTCCGATGTCACCGTTACCAAGAATGGCGAAAAGGTCCGTTACGATACCAAGACTTCGGGCGTGGCGCGTGTGACGATCACCGTTCCCAAGAAGGAGACGACCTATTCCGAGAATGGTGAAAGTTCTGATGGTACCGACACCACCGATGGTACCGACACCACCGACGGCACCGATGCCCAGTCCACGGATGGCGCCGATGCCGCAACTGACGGTCAGACGCCCACCGATTCTACCGACTATTCGTACGATAGCTATTAAGCCGCTCGTACGCGAAAGGAAACATCATGGCTAAAGATTCCAGCTTCGACGTCGTGTCCGAGGTCAATATGCAAGAGGTCGACAACGCCTTCCAGCAGACCACGCGCGAGATTTCCCAGCGCTATGACCTGAAGGATTCCGGCGCCACGATTGAGCTTTCGAAGGGCGACAAGCTCTTTACGATCAACGCCCCGGCCGACTTTGTCTCCAAGCAGATCATCGATGTCCTGAGCTCCAAGCTCATCAAGCGCGGCATCGACCTCAAGGCTGTTTCGTGGGATGCTCCGCAGGCGGCATCGGGCGGCACCGTGCGCGTGCTCGGCCATATCGTCGAGGGTATCGACCAGGCGACCGCCAAGAAGATCAACAAGGACATCAAGGACCAAAAGCTCAAGGTCAAGGTGACCATCGAAGCTGACAAGCTGCGTGTTTCCTCTGCTTCGAAGGACGCGTTGCAGACCGTGATTCAGTTCCTGCGCGACCAGGACTACGGCCAGCCGCTGCAGTTCACCAACTACCGCTAATATCATTCGAAAGGACCGCTCTCCAACATGGATACACCGTTGGGCTCCGTGCTCTACATCACCCTCGGGCGCGCCAAGAACGAGGTCGATACCGACCGCATGCGTTCTCTTTTGACCGCCGCAGGCTACGAGGAGGCATTCGACCCGCAGGAGGCCGATATCGCCATCGTCAATACGTGCTCGTTCCTCGCCTCCGCAACGTCCGAGAGCATCGAGACCACGCTCGAGCTCGCCAACGAGGTGCAGGACGGCGTTCGTTCTTGCCCCATCGTCATGTGCGGCTGTGTGCCGTCGCGCTATGGCGACGACCTGCCTGACGAGCTGCCCGAGGTCGCTGCCTTTGTGAAGGCCGACGAGGAAGACGGCATCGTGGCAGTCATCGATGGCGTGCTGGGTGTCGAGCGTGAGATCGCGGCCTATATCCCTCAGGTCAAGCGTACCGTCGAGGGTGCCGTTGCCTACGTCAAGATTTCCGATGGCTGCAATCGTTTTTGCAGCTTCTGCATGATCCCCTATATTCGCGGTCGTTATCACTCGCGCAATGCCGAGAGCATTATTTCTGAGGTGCGCGACCTGGTTGCCGGTGGCGTGCGCGAGATCGTGCTGATCGGCCAGGACACGGGCATCTGGGGCACCGACTTTGCGGATGAGGACGTCGCCGAGGGCTCGCCGCGCAATCTGGCGCAGCTGCTGCGTGCCGTCGCCGAGGCCGTGCGCCCGCAGAACGTCTGGGTCCGCGTGCTCTACCTGCAGCCCGAGGGCATGACCGATGAGCTCATCGAGACGATTCGCGATACGCCCGAGGTGCTTCCCTATATCGATATCCCCGTGCAGCACTGCGACGCGCGCATTCTCAAGGCTATGCGCCGTTCTGGTTCGCGCCAGGAGCTCGAGGACCTGTTCCGCGATCTGCGTGAGCGTATCCCCGGCATCGTGATCCGTTCCACGGCCATGGTCGGCTTCCCGACCGAGACCGACGACGAGTTCCGCGACCTTATCGACTTTATGGACACCGTCGGCTTTGACTACACGAGCGTCTTTGCCTACTCGCAGGAGGAGGGCAGCCTGGCCGCTAAGATGGAGGGTCAGGTCGACGAAGAGGTCAAGCTCGAGCGTACGCAGCGCCTCATCGACCTTACGGAGTCGCTCGGTTTTGCCGCCACCGCCGCACATGTGGGCGAGCGCGCCCAGGTGATCGTCGACGGTATCGAAGAAACCGAGGACGGCGCCGAGCTGATCGGCCATGCCTGGTTCCAGGCGCCCGATTCCGATGGCGCGGTGCATCTGGACGCCAGCGAGGCGTCCGTGGGTGATATTCTGACCGTCGAGTTTACCGATAGCTTCTGCTATGAGCTTATCGGACATGTTGTGGAGTAGGAGAGCGTCGTGGCAAACGAGAGCAATAAGGAACTGACGAGTGTTTGGCCGCCCGCCAACATCGTGACGTGCGTTCGCATCGTCTTTATCCCGGTGTTCATGATCGTGTCGGCGCTGTCTCACACGAGCGTTGCCGGTACGGACTGGAGCACCTTCGACGGCCCGCTCGCCGCCGCCGCCTTTATTCTGTACGTTATCCTGTCGTGCACCGATAAGGTCGACGGCTATCTGGCGCGCTCGCGCAACGAGATCACCGACTTCGGTAAGTTTTTGGACCCCATCGCCGACAAGCTACTCGTGTTCTCGGCCCTGCTGCTGTTCCTCGATTTTGGCGCGGTGACCGTGTGGTCCGTGTTCATTATCTTGTTCCG